>NZ_CP128847.1 GCF_030388665.1 Streptomyces flavofungini
CGGACACCACTGGAGGAGGCGAGTAAGGAGGATGCGGCCCTGCTCGGTTGGCGCATGCCGCTGGCGGCGTGGCTGACCGCGATCTGCTCGTTTCATCGTAGGTCACGGGCTACTCAGTTGCTTTGCGGCGAGTGATCTGGCCTGCTGAAGGGTGAGGCCCCACAGGCTGATGAGCGAGATGCCGTCGGCGGACACTGTCTCTCCCGCGCCCCAGTAGGGCATGAACTCATTCGTCAGATACGGCGGGAGAAGCAGCACCTCGCGCAGATGCCGTAGCACTGCCTGTTCGACGGCGATGGCGTCGTCCACGGTCGCCCGGTTCAGCGTGCGGAAGAGGAGCCACCCTTCGCGGAGGTGGTTCTTGCGCCGCCGGGACCATGCTCCTTGTCCGGATATTCCGATCTTGTGGGCCAGGTGCACGGGCTGCGTGATCACGTATACAAGGCCGGGCTCGCCGTACTTGATACCGCCCACCGCGCAATAGCGACATCTGCCGCCGGCTCGCACACGGGTCAGCGTCGGCCTCACCTCCCGGCCGCAGTGCATGCATCGACAACGCCAGGAAGCCCTGGCGTTGTCGTACGGTTCTAGCGGCTCCAGCCCTGCCGACAGCATGACGTCCGCGGCGACGTCGTCAGTTATCCGCTGGCGACCTGCGCAGTACAAACACCCGCTCTCGCGGCGGAGTACGTTTCCGAGCCGGGGTGACACGCGGTTTCCGCACCGCACGCACCGGCACGGCCACGGCAGGCCGCGGCCGGGGTAGGGGCCAAGTGGTTCCAGGCCCGCCGCCTGCATCGTCTCCTCGGCCTCGGCGGAGTCCAGCCGGCGCTTCAGGCCTGCCCGGTCGCTGCCGCAGTAGCGGCAGCCGTTGCCCCGGCGTACCGTCTCCAGTCGGGGACTTACCTCCCGTCCGCAGGTCAGGCACCGGCAGCGCCATGGCATCCGCGCGTTCACATACGTCTCAAGCGGTTCGAGGCCCGCCGCTCGCATGTCCTGTTCGGCCTGGGCTCTGTCGGCGCGCAGGTTGTCGTTCCGAGTACGGCAGTGGCGGCAGCCGTGGCCCTGCCGGACAGTCGAGTACCGGGGCGTGACTTCGTGGCCGCAGGCAGTGCAGCGGCACCGCCAGCGGTCGTTGACGCCAGGAAACGGTTCAAGCGGTTCGAGGCCAGCTTCTCGCATCGCCGCATCGGCGGTCTCCGGGGCGGTCCGCGGCCCGAGCCGTCTTCCCCGTCTGGCTGTTGTGGAGCAGTGACGGCACCTCCCGCCCTTGCGGACCGCGCTCAGCCGAGGAGCCACCTCGTTGCCGCACTGCCTGCACCGGCACTTCCAGGCCGTGCTGCTGTTGGTGTACGGCTCCAGGGGTTCGAACCCGGCCGCACGCATTTGCTGGAGTGCCACCTCGTGCGGGATTCGGGTGATGGCCTGGGCACACTGCGGGCAACCCCTACCCCTGCGGATGCGGCTCAGCGTAGGGGCTACTTCGTGTCCGCACGTGAGGCACCTGCACCTCCAGGCGGTGTTCCTGCTCTTGTACGGCTCCAGCGGTTCGAGGCCCGCCGAGTGCATGTCGCGCACGGCTTCCTCTTCGGAGATCCGTGGTCGGCCTCGGCGATTGCAGTGACGGCAGCCCATCCCCGACCGAACGTTGTCCAGGCGCGGTGAGACTTCGTTCCCGCAGTTCATGCAGCGGCAGCGCCACGGAGTGCTCGTGGTGGACGGGTACGGCTGCAGCGGCTCGAATCCGGCCGACCGTATGTCGCGTTCCGCCGATTCAGCAGAGACGGGGCCAACGCCGGCACAGAACCGGCACCCGCTCCCCCTTCTGATGGACTTCAGGACGGGTCGGACCTCGTTCCCGCACCGGGTGCACTGGGCACGCCAGGGGGTGTAGGTGTTCTTGAATGGCTCCAGGGGGCGCAGGCCAACTGCCAACATCTCTCGAACGGCGGCCGCCTCCGTAGTCGGTACATTGCCTGCACAAACAGGACAGCCCGCACCGGATCGCACGCTGCCCAGGCGAGGGCGAACCTCGTCGCCGCACGTGTTGCACCGACAGCGCCACGGGGTCTTCGTGTTGGTGTACGGCTCCAAAGGCTCGAATCCGGCCGCGCGCATGGTCGCAGCGGCGTCAGCAGGCGAGATAGGAGCAGGCACAACGGGCAGGTTAGAGCGCTCTGGGGCGGCCTGGGACGCGACGGCTCTAGCGGCGCCCTTCCGCGAGTACCAGCAGGACAGGACATGCCTTCCCGGACCGTACAAGCATCAGGGGGCGCCGGCTCTCGCCAGCGCCCCCTTCCGTGCGGGAACTGCTACGCGTGCTTTGGGCAGTGGTCATTCAGGCGCCATTCGACCGGGTGGTACACCGGCTCGTCGGCCTCGGTGCGCTCGAAGACGGTGCGGTAGTCGGCGATGGCGGGTCGGCCGAGGTCGGTCCACTGCTGTACGAGGGTGGTGAGGTCGTCGGCGATGGCCGTGTCGCCGACGTGGTGGAGGTGGCCGGTGCGCTGGATCCAGGCGGTGCCACGGCTGGGGTCGTGGAGGCAGGCCATGCCCTGGGCGGGGTCGAGGCCGTTGATGTAGGCGCGGGTGGTGCGGCCGGTCTGGGCACCGAGGTGGAACCACAGGTCGTAGTAGGCGTCGCCGTCCAGGACGGGGCCGGTGTTCGTGCGGGTGACGAGGTCTTGGGCGGGCAGGGGTTCGGTCAGGGCCGGGGTCTGGCCGTCGGGCCAGGCGTACAGCGGTCCGGTCGCCGCCATGAAGTCGCTGGACATCACGCCGCGGCCGGTGAGCCGTTGCCCGTCGCGGTGGACGGTGAGGGTGGGGTGGAAGCCGCCGTGGGCGACGGGGACGACGATGAGGCCGTCGTCGGTGAGCTGGTCGAGCCAGTGGGGGGAGATGCCGGTGACGCCGCAGGTGACCACGATCCGGTCGTAGGGGCCCTTGGCCGGGTGTCCGAGGTAGCCGTCGGCGGTGAGGGCGGTGACATTCTTCTCTCCGGCCCGTTCGGCGGCCTGGGCCGCTTCGGTGACGATGACCTCGGAGACGTCGATGGTGATGACCTCGGCGCCGGTGATGGCGGCGATCAGGGAGGCGTTGTAGCCGGTCCCGGCCCCGATCTCCAGGACCTTCATGCCGGGGGTGAGCTGGAGGGCTTCGAGCATGGCGGCGATGACGCGGGGCTGGGAGGTGGAGCTGTAGCGTCCGGCGGCGTCGCTGCTCTTGGGGACGTGGGTCATCAGGGCGGTGTCGGAGTAGATGCGGTCCAGCAGGTCGCCTGCGGGCTCGGCGGGCACGGGGACGAAACGGCCGCTGGTGTAGTAGCCGCCGGGCAGGAACAGGTGCCGGGGCACAGTGGCGAAGGCCCGCTCCACCGGGGTGGTGCGGATCGCGCCGCGTTCGCGCAGGGCGGTCGCGTAGGCGGCCATGCGGGCGGTCAGGGACGGGCTGGTGCTCTGGTCGGTCATCGGCTTCCTCCGGGTGGGACGGCCAGGGTGATGGTGAACGTGGCGATGTACGGGGGGTCTTCACCGATCGCGGCGCCGTCGGCTTCGACCCATGCGTGGGAGGCCAGGGGCGGGAAGCGCACGCCGCTCTTCCAGGTGGGCCAGGTACCGGCGAGGCGGCACAGCAGGGCGGTGGCGATCGAGCGGGGCAGGCAGCCGTAGCCGCTGCCGCAGCGCGGGCTGAGAGTCGTCACCACCGCGCGGGCCCGAGCGGCCTGGTCACCGGTGGCGGGTGCGGCCCGGCGGGCGAGGAAGCTCAGGAGGCTGCGCAGCCGGTCCGGGCGGGCGGCGAGGGCGGCGGTGACCAGGTGGGCCGCCCCGACGGCGAGATGTCCGGTGATCTGTTCGGTGCGGGTGAGGCGGACACGTTCGGGCAGGGCGACGAGGGTGCTCACCGCGCCTCCAGCAACTGCAGGCCAGTCAGGCTGGCGGTCAGTACGCGGACGTCGGTGGCCGCCTGGTCGGCGCTGATGCCGTAGGCGGCGACCAGGGCCGCGGCTCCCTCTTGTTCGCTGTGGCCGAGCAGGGCGGTGAGGGCGGTGGCGGCGGAGTCGTTGAGGGTGAAGTAGCCGCCGGTGCGGGTGTTGAAGAGCATCGGTGAGCCGTCGGCGTCTATGCGTTCGACGCCGCGGGCGAGGCGATAGGTCATGCTCGCTGGCCTCCTATCGGTCAGGGGCGGGCGGCCCGGAGCCACAGCTCCAGGGCGACGGTCTCGGTGATGAACGCGGGCGCAAGGCGGCGGGTGGCGGCCTCGGCCAGGTGCTGGCGGAGGGCCTTCTCGTCGATCAGCCCAGCCTGGCTCAGGGCGGATCCGTGGAAGAGCTCGGCGAGTTCGCCGTGGTGGGCTGCGAGGCCGGTCCAGATCTCGTGGTTGTAGTGGCCCTTGTCCCGCCTGATCAGTAGGCCCGGCGGGGCGAGCGGGGTGACGGCCGCCGTCAGCAGCGGCTTGGGGGCCCAGGGATCGGTCCGTTCCTCCGGCAGTGTTGCCAGGGCCGTCTCGATCACCGACCGGTCCAGGTAGGGGAAGTGGCCGGGTACCCCGGCTGCGTGCATCGCGTCCCGGTACAGGCTCGCGCGGCGGGCGACGGACCGGATCCGCGCCACCGTCCCGTGGGTGGCGATGTCCCCGCAGACCGGCTCGGCCGCCTCCGCTGCGGCCCGCAGCTCCTGCCGCAGATCACGGATCACCTCGGGCGCCGTCCACGGCGGAAGGCGCGGTGGTGCCTCCCAGCCGGCCAGGGCGGCCGCCGGGCTGGCCGGGGCGATGAGCTGGTCGGCGCCCCGGATGAGCCACTGCCGGTAGGTACCCGCCGTGGCCGCCGCCCGTGCCAGGCTCAGGCTGCTGGTGCGGTTGAGGGCCGCGTGGCCGCGCAGGTGCCACCACGCGCGGTGGACACTGCGGGCGGCGGCCCGGGGCAGGTAGGACAGCGGGGCAAGGAGAGCTTCGTCGCCGCCCTGGCCGTTGAGGTGCGCGCTGCTTCCCCGTTCGGCCAGCACCCGCAGGGTGTGGCGGAAGCGGGCCGCCGAGGCGGCGAACGGGGCGGGCTCTGCCAGCGCGAACTGCGAGCTCTGGAGGTCCTGGAAGATACGCGGATAGGAGCCGGGGTCCAGGACCAGGTGGTCCACCCCTTCAAGCAGCCCGGCTGTGCGGCGGGCCCACCGCTCATCGGGGTTGTCCGCTGCCCGCGAGCCGATGGTGACCAGCACGGTGGTGGCCGTCGGGCGGGCGCGGGCGGCCAGGGCCGCTAGCGCCGCCGAGTCCAGCCCACCCGACAGTTGCACGCTCGCCACCGGCGGGGAGGCCACCCGGGCGGCGACCGCCCGGGCCAGCGCCTCCCGCAGCCGCTCAGCCCCGGCATCGAGCGGGAGAACGGGCTCGGGCGGTGTCCAGTAGCGGGTGACGGCCACCGGGCGGGACGGGCTCAACACTGCCTTGGACCCCGGGGGGATCGGTGTGACGCCCTGGTACGGACTGCGGCTGAACACCAGCGGTGACGGCGCGCTCGGAGCCAGCAGCCGCAGGGCCGCCCACCGTCGGTCTACCCCGGTGCCCGCCGCGTCCGCCAGATGCTGCGGGCTGTTGGACAGCACCCACCCGCCCTCGACGCACGCGTAGTACAGCCGGTTCAGGCCCGCAACGTCCCCCCGCGCACTGCGGACGCCCCGGCGTGCGGTGATCAGGTAGTAGCTGCCGGGCAGCGCGGCCAGCTCCTCGTCCTGGCCGGTCCCGGCTGCCCTGGTGGCCAGGTCCCGCAGGCGGGCGGTGCTGACCGGGCAGGACCCGATCAGCACCGCCTTCAGCGGACCGGCCGTGGCCGTTCGCAGTTGCTTCCCCCACCCGGACGCGATCAGCCAGGGCCGACCGGAGGTGTGCTTGAAGGTGCGGGCCGCCTCCTGCCCCGAAAGCCGCCGGGCCAAAGGCCCGGCGGCGTCGTCATCGGGCAGAACGCAGAACCACGGCGGCCTGTACGCACCGGCCGCCTCGGTCACGAGCGGCTGGTCGGCGCGAACTCGGGCGTGTAGTACTGCCCGGCATCCGAATCGTCGCTCTGCCCGATGCTGACGTCCCCGAGGGTGTCGGCGGCGAACGACCCCACCGCCACCACCTTCGGCGCCTCGTACGCGGGCGAACCCGTCGACTGCTCGCCGCTGGTCACCTTGCTCATAGCCACTCTCCTGTTGTGCCGGTGGCGGACGGCGGGCGCCCGCCACGGTGGCCGCCCGGCCGGTCGGCCGGGCGGTGGTGCAGGGTGGTGCGGCCTGACCGGCCGGGTCCCAGCGGGATGTCACCGGCGGGGCAGGAGCTTGGTCAGGGGCGGCTGTCGCCACGGAGGATGGCGCCGACCGGCACCGTGCTGGCCGGGTCGGACAGGGCCCTGACAGCGGCCTGGAGTCGCTTGGGGTCGGCCCCCAGGTGCGTGATCGCCGCATGGGCCAGCTCGTTGGCGAGGCGGGCCTGCAGGAACGACTCGTGCTGATGCTCGGCGACCGCGATAACGGTGGCCTCCAGGGAGGTGTAGACCTTGCGGCGGGTGGTCTGCCGGGGGCCTGCGCCGAAGGTCATCCACACGATGATGGCACCGCTGTCCATGTCGTAGCCGACACGGAACGGCAGTTCGTCCGGGGCTATCTCAGGCATGCACGTCTCCTTCGGCAAGCGGCAGGCGGCAGCAGATCTGCTTGCCGATGGGGGTGAGCACGGCCTGCCAGCCCGGGGCCAGCAGATCCACCAGCAGCAGGCCTCGGCCGGACTCGGAGTGCGGATCATCCAGCGGGCCGCAGCCGCGGCGGGGCAGATGCTCGCCGTCCGGGTCGTGCACGCTGACCGCGACGGCATCCGCCCCGGCCTGGACGTCGACGACCAGCGGGGCGAACGGGCCGCAGGCCCGCACTGCGTTGCCCACCAGTTCGCTGGCCACCAGCTCAGCGCTGTGCGCGATGTCGGCTCCGACTCCGGCGCCGTCCAGCGTGCGCGCGGTCAGTTCGCGTATGCGCCGGACATGCTCGGCGGACGCGTGCAGGTGGACGGTGAATCCACCGGTCCGGGCCTTGAGGTAGAACCCCGGCGCCATCGGGGCTTCCTTGTCCACCATGATGGTCATGGCCCCCTCCACCGCACGGCCTTCGGCCGTGCACGACGGGATCAAGTGCCCTTGTAGCGCGGCGACTTCACCGCCCAGGGCGACCTTTCCAACGAGGATGGACCCAACTCGCCTTGGGTCGCAAGGTTTCCACCTTCTTCGGTTCGATCGAGTGAGAAAAGGCCTCGTCTTCCTCCTGCGGTGGGTGGAACACTGCGCATATGCCCAACTCGCCCGTGGTCCCCACGATCCGGCGCCGCCGCCTCGGCTCGACGCTGCGCAGGCTCCGCAACGACGCCGGTCTCACCCTGGACGATGCGGCCGCCGCCATGGGCTGGAAGGGCCCGAAGATGTCGAAGGTCGAGAACGCGGCGGCCGGCATCCGCCCGGCCCAGGTCACCGACCTGCTCAAGGCATACGGCGTCACCGACCCCGAAGTGTTCGCCGCGCTGGAGAACCTGGCGAAGGACGCGGGCAAGAGGGGCTGGTGGCAGACCTACAGCGGCGTCGTCACCTCGGCGTACGCGGACTACATCGCCTTGGAATCGGACGCCGAGAAGGTCTGCGAGTGGTCGCCGCTGCTGGTGCCCGGCCTGCTGCAGACCGCCGCGTACGCCCGTGAGGTCATCGGCGGCATCACCCTGGACCGCGCGCCGGAGGAGATCACCGCGCTCGCCGAGGTCCGCCAAGCCCGCCAGGCCGTCCTCTCCCGTCCCGGGCATCCACTGGAAGTCTGGGCGATCATTCACGTAGCCGCCCTGCACCAGCGCTTCGCGATCCGCCCGGCCACCATGCGCGAACAGCTCCGCCGCCTGCTGGACGTCGCCGAACTACCCAACGTCACCGTCCAGGTGATGCCCTTGGACGCCACCGTCCATCCCGGCACCGTGGGAGCCTTCACGCTCGTCGGCTTCCCGGGCCCCACCCCAGACGTCGTGTCCCTGGAGAACCTCCGCGGCGCCACCTACCTGGAAGGCGACGAGGACACGGCTCCCTTCGCCAAAGCGTTTGAGCGCATCCGCGCCGCCGCGCTGTCGGTGGAGGATTCACTCGCACTGATCGCGGATCTGGAAGAAGGACACCGGAAGTGAACGATCCCAAGGCGGAGCTGTACGTGCACGACCTCTCCGCCGCCAGTTGGCGCAAGTCCTCGTTCAGCGGCGCGGAACACAACTGCGTCGAGATCGCCGACCTGCCGGGCGGCCGGGCGGCGCGCGACTCCAAGCACCCCGAGCGCGGCCCCCTGCGGTTCACAGCCCTCGCATGGGCGGCATTCCAGAGGGGAGTCATCACCGGAGAACTGTGACCCAACGAGCCAGGCGGCGCCTGCCTTCCCCCGACCGAACCAGGGGAACACAGGCGCCGCTGACTGCAAGCCCTACCCCGCCCGCCCCTCGATGTCACACCCTCGCGCCAGCATGGGGGCATGAAGGCGCCGCACGACACCACCGCCCGCCAGATCCCCGCCTGGAGCGAGACCGTCGGCCCCGGCTGGGCCAGCCTGCTCGACCGGCTCCACCACGACCTGCAGGCCATCGATGCCGACTACCGCATCGAGTCCTTCGCCGTGAAACTCGGCGGCCTGCGGGTCAGTGTCGCCGACCGCTTTGACGAACACGGCGAGTTCGACGGCGAGTTCGCGGACTGCGTCACCGCTCTGACGGACTCCGCCGAGACCGCATCCGAGCACACCTGCGAGACCTGCGGGTCCGAAGGCCGCATCCGCCTGCGCGGCGACGACCAGCACACCTGGATGCAGGCCATCTGCGACGCCTGCCGCACCACCCGCCCGCCCCATGTACTCCCGACCGCCGCCCACGGCGCCGGATAGGTCCCCACCTGCCCATCCCCCACACGAGCGGTATCTCCAGGTGTCGGCACCTTGGCTCCCCCGTCCTGCTTCCCCCCAAAGGCGTCAACACCGGTTTCTCCGACGCCAGTTGCGAACGATCGCGCCGTGATTATCTGATTACACTGCGCGGCCGTTGAGTTGACTGCGATGGGACATCCATATGAGTTACACAGACCAGGACGTGCGCGAAGGCCGGGCGCTGATGAACGAGGGCTGCGAGAACCGCCTCGTCATCGGTGACAAGCTGCAGGCCGTCACCGCCATCGGCGGGGACGGTGTCTTTGACCGATTCTGCGAAGAGATCAGCCTCAACCCGCGTACCGCCCGCGGCTACCGGCACACCGCCCGCATCTGCACCCCTCCCGTGCGGCAGCTCGTCGCCGACAGCGGCGTCCACGTCAGCTACAGCGCGCTTCGTGAAGGCGCCCGCCTGGCTCCCTCCGGCAAGCCCTACGACGAGGACTACGGCACGCTGCGGGCCCTGCTCAAGGAGGCCGCCGAGACGGGGCTGGGCCGCATCAGCGTGGCCCAGTACCAGCGAGCCCTGGGCATCGGGCCGGGCCTGCAGGACCTCCTGGACCCCAGCTCCACTACATCGATGACCGACTACCTGGCCTCGCTCGCCCCCGAGGAACGCGAGAAGGCCCTGCGCGATCTGGTGGAGGACGACGCCGAGGTCCACGACGCCATCAGGCGGGTCCTGGACGAAAAGCGCCGCAAGGACCGCGAGACGCGCGGCCCCGACTGCGGCGGAGACAAGCCCGACAAGGCTCAGAAGCTCGCCCAGGACCTCGTGCGACTGCGGGATATGGCCGTCGCCTGCATGAACCGGTACCCGCGCTCGGTCACGTTCAGCGACGAACAGCAGGCCGCCTGCGAGGAAGCACTCGGCACCCTCGAAGTCCTCACCATGTGGATCAGGGTCAAGGTCGGCGACCGGGAGCCGGCCGCCACCCGGGTGGCCAAGGCCCGTGACCTGGTGACGGCCTGATGGCGACGACCGCCGACGACGGCGAGGACCGCCTCAACGCCGACATCCAGGAGTTCTCCATCCACGACAACAAGGGCGGCTGGGCCAGGGCCCTGCTGATCGCCCGCCGGGTCGAACCCGGGGAAGGCGATGGAGTACGGACCGAATACCAGTCCAGGCGGTTCGGTCGAACCGCCTTCCGCCGTGTCAGCGCACGGGAGTTCGCCCGCCGGTCCAAGAGCAGTCACAAGCGGATCATGGCGATCCTGCAGGCATGGGAGCGCGCTGCCGCCGATGGCGTCGTTCCTCCTGCCGAGGAGCTGAGTCCTGATACTGCGGTGGAACTGCCCGACGCGGACGCCGTTCCGTTCTTCGGGCAGAACGGCTATTACCGCAGTTGGGAGGCGAGCAACCTGAAGCGGGAACGCAGCGAGGCGATCCTGGCCGAGGCAGAACGTGCCGGGGTGAAGCCCGGCAGTACCGCCTATATCGCCGGACATCCGACGGCTCTGACGACGGCGATCCTGGCGGACGAGACAGCCCGCAGTGCCGCACAGAGGGGCATCGACGAATTCAACAGGCGCCAGGATCTGGGCGATTCCGAGATCCGATCGGCAGCCGGGCAGCCCGCCAGGGAGCCAGACCGGAAGTTCGACCTGGCCCCAACACCGGACACCCCGCCGGAGTCTGATGCGGAGGCTGAGGAGGTGGAACCGGCTTCAGAGTCGGATGACCTCTCACAGATCCAGCGAGCCGTCCGTGCCACCTCCCAGCAGACCGAACCGGATGTGGCCTTGCAGGTGTTCACCGAGATGACCGATGTCCGCCTGGGCACACTGCGGGCGCTGTCGCTGCTGCAGCGCAATCAGGTGCAGTTCACCGGGGAAAGGAGCCGGGCCATCGCCGAGCTGTGCGGGGCTGCGCAGGCCGCACTGGAGTTCATCCGCGACCTGGCCTCCGGCCCGTACACCGCGCTGAACGACGACGCCCTGCAGGCGTTCTTGGCAGAGAGCGAGAGGAAGCTGGGATGAGCCGCAAGCGTGACGATGCCCCCTCCCAGGAGGAGCAGGACACCATCGACGTACTGATGTGGCTGCGGCACAACGTCGGCCGTGAGCTGTCCTATGCGGACATCGCCCGCGGCACCGGCATCCCCGCCCGCCGTCTGCGGCGGGCGGTGCCGAAGGCGAGGATGGCCGCCCACCAACTCGGCAACCGGCTGGAGCAGTTCATGCACTCCCGTGACCCGCTCAAGCGCGGAGCTCGGGTGACACGGTTCCACACCTGCGGCCAGGGCGACGAGTTCGGCGCCCGGGACGCGTTGCTCGCCTGCCGCAAGGCCGTGGCCTACATGGGCGACATGCACAGGGCCTGCGCGTTCGAGGCCCACAACCCCAACAGCCTCGACCAGGAAGCGTTCGGGCAGATGGCGGCCGCCGCCGAGGGCAGCATCAGGACCTTCAGCGGCGTGGAAAGACTCGGCAGCAAGATCGTGAAGAACCACGGGACCATGCGCCGCCAGGCAGAGCGGATCGCGGACCTGGAGGCCCAGATCGCCGAGCTGACCTCCGGCGAGTCACCGGCCGCTTCGGCCTGAGACAGCCCCGCGTCCGGGGGATGACGGCCGCAGGACACCCCCGGCCGGGGGTACCGCTTGCTCCCAGCCCGGCAGGCCGGGAGCAAGCGGTACCCAGCCCCTGTCAGGTCTGCTGCCTGCGACGGATCTTGATCTTCAGCGCGACGACGGCGTACACCCCGACGATAGAGGCCAGACGCCATCCCGTGTGCTGGTCCGGCACGGCCTGGGCAGCCATCAGTGCGCCGAGTCCGCTGAGGTAGCTGCGTCCCGGCTCCGTGCGCAGGTGGATCCCGATCAGCGGTTCCTCGGCGGCGGTCGGCGGACGTCGCGGCGGCTGTGATGCGGGTCCGGGCTGTGCGATGCTCATGGGCGTCTCCGAAAGTGCTGGGCCGGTAGGCGTTGCTGTCACCCCGGCCCGTTGGTGGCAAGGCGGGCCGTCACGCGACGACGGCCCGCTCGCCGCCCACTCGGGTGAGCGGGCACAGCCACAGTAAGTGACGAACTCCGGGACCGATGACCGCACTTGGACCTATGGCACTGCCTCTAGGCCGTATGACAACGTATGCCCCTCACCTGCAGTTACCCGGCCGGGTGGCCGGGTTGGACGGTCCTGGAAGAGCCGATGCCGACCAGCCTGGAGACACCACGCTCCGTCACCGTCTACCTGGGCAGCGGGGGATCGCGCCGATAGCCCCTGAGTCATCACTGGCTGTAGCGGATGCGTGAGCAGCAGGGGCGAGGTATCGATTCGGTAACGTCAGGGTGAGGCTGGGCGGTTGACTTGCTTCAGCATGCGCCTCCCCGCCTCGCGGGCGGCGGCCAGGTCGTCCTCGGTCTCGGTGAGTTTGCGCTGGAGCGCGTCCCGTTCGGCGCGTATCTCGTCGCGCTCCAGGGCGGTCCGCTCGACGGCCGCCAGGAGCTCGTTGACCCGCGTGGTCAGCTCTCTGGTCCCGGTCTGGTCGAGCTGGGCTCCCAGGGAGCGCTGGACGGCCTTCTTGAGGCGGTCCCGTTCCTCGCGCAGGGCCTTGTTCTCCTCCCGGACCAACGCCAGGTCGGTCGCCAGGCTCGCCGCCGAGGCGTCCCGGCCAGCCTGCTTCGCACGGCGCTCTCCCTTGGTCTGGGAGGTGATGGCGGCCTCGACGTGCTCGCGCAGACCTTCGGTGTACAGCAGCCACCGGGAGACCCCGGCGGCACGGGCGACGGCGGCGAACGTGACCGACTCGCCCTTGGCCTTCATCGCGTCCACCGTGGCCAGGACCTTGGTCCGCTTGGACCGGCTGTCCGCCTTGCGGCTCTCGCGCAGGACGTCGCCCGGAGTGCGCTTGGCCTTACTCATGCCGTGCTCCCGCCCCGCTGGCCGGGAAAGCCCGGCATGCCCAGGGCCACGGCGGAGCCGTGGCCCTGGGCGGCCCGGACCTTGCGCAGGACGGCCGACGCCTCCTCCACCTCGTCCCGCTCCTGTGGCTCCATGGCATCCACCAGCTTCCGCAGTGTCTCGGTGATCCCCTTGAACGACGTGATCTGGTCGTCCAGGTTTCTCACCACGAATTCGTCCGCCTCCATCATGACCGCCGTCTCCTTGTCGGCCTTCAGCGAGCGGATGTGGTCCTCGATGACGGGCAGATAGGAGGGGTCGGGCCGGTAGAACGGGCAGCCGGAGCACTGGAAGCGGATCTTGCAGGCCTTTCCACCCGCCTTGACGTTGGAGGGTTCGGTGCAGTTGCCGAACGGCACCGCCACCGAGCGGGCCTCGTACGCGGCAGCGGACGCCATCGGCGCGGACCTGCCTTTGCGGTCCACGGTGCGCAGGCGCATCACGTTGACCGCCTCCCGCTTCCGCTTGTGACTGATCCTGTAGTAGCGCTGGGTGGTTTGCATGGATTTGTGGTCCATCAGCTCCCGCAGCACCTCGCTCCGCACCCCCGCGTCCGCGTACCGCTGGCAGTACGAGTGACGGAAGGCGTAGGGGTAGATCAGCGAGCGGTCGAACGGTACCCGGTCGCCGTTGCGGTCGAACTCTTCAGACAGCAGGACGGGCACGCTGTCGGCCCATTTGCGGATCATCGGCGCGATCTGCTCGGAGCGCAGGTGTCGGATCTTGCCGTTCTCACCGGCCGGGGGGGAACAGGAATCCTTCGCTGCCCGTGGGCAGGTCGAGTGTGTCCCGCACCTCCCGCCAGGTGCGGATGGTCTCCACGGTGTCGCGCTCAAGTTCCAGGCGCCGGTTCAGGCGCCGCCCCTTGCGGTTGTCCCAGATCAACAGCCATTCGCCGTCGACATGTTCGAGGCAGTCCGCCCTCAGCTCGGCGATCTCATAGGGGCGGCGTCCGGTGTCCCGCAGCAGCTCGTAGACCGCGCGGGCCATGGCCTGCACCTGTCCGGGCGTCATCTTCCCGTGCGACATGCCCTGGCCAAGGAGGTCCACGTGGTCATCGAGCTGGGCGATGACCGACTCGGGCAGGGCCTTGCCGACATCGTCCTCGTCCACGGCTTCGGACTTGATGACGTGGCTGGAGTGCCGGGCGAAGCTCGCGGACATGCCGTCCAGGTGCCCCGCTGCCCGGTTGTAGTCGAGGATCTTGAAGAAGAACGACAGCAGGGCCCCGCGCTGCCTGCTCGACATGGCCGTGCCGTCCAGCTTGGGCAGCACCCGGAAGGCGTCGACCACGGCGTTCATATCGGCGAAGACCAGCTCCGCGGGCTCCATGCCGCCCCCGGGCCGCACGTCCAGGGCCCGGGAGGCGGCCTCGCACACCCGCAGACCCCGTTTGGCCTCGCTGGTGTTCGGCTTCGTCTCGGCGATGAAGGTGACCAGGATCTGCCGCAGCCACGGCTGGCGGATGCCGGTCACGTCCAGGCCGAGCGGCCGGGCCGTAGTGCCCCCGTGCAGGCTCTGCACGCCGAGTTCGGACAGGTCCAGCACGTCCCGGCTGGTCGGGTCGACGCCCTCGAAGCGGTCGAACGCCGAGCGCAGGACGCGGTGCGTCTCGCGCACCAGGGCATCGACGTTGGCCTGCATCCGGCCCGGCAGTTCCTCGGCCATCGCGACGGCGATGGAGTCGACCTTCTCCGCAAGGTGCGAGACGGCCTGGCGCACGGCCACGGGATCGATCTTCTGGCCGCGTACGTCGCGCTGCTGAAGCGCGTACAGCATCTCCAGACGGGCCACCGGATGCAGCGGGGCCAGCGAGAACTGGTGGACGTTCAAGAACGGCATCTGGCGGTCCAGCCACGCCGACGTCGGCGCGGACCGCCGCCCCCGGGACGCGGCCGTCTCCTTCTTCCAGCGGCTCTGGTGTATGCCGCACAGCCCGAAGGTGGACCGGGCGTCGTAACGGCAGCCCGCAACGAGACAGGCGGGCGAGGGCGGATACGGGCTCTGCCGCTCAATCCACGCCGCCAGGTCGGAGTCGGCCTCGCGCTGCAGGTGCTTCTGTCGCAGCGAGCCGTGCGCGTTGCACAGGCCCCACACGGCCACGTCACGCGGGCATCTGCGGACACGGCAGGCGGCCCGCTCGCCGGAGATCACCCGGTTGCGGTCCGGCACGTAGACCGCCTTGAACTCCTTCAGCGACAGGCTTCCGGCGCGATGCGTCTTCTCACACGTGGCGCACAGCCCCCGCCGGACGCGGGTGAGCGCGTCACAGGCGGCCACGTCACACCGGTAGACGGCCGTGCCCGCGTGCTCGACGTCCCCGCTGAACAGGCGGGCCTCGCCGTCCCATTCGCCGGGCCGCCAGGCCGGATCGATCCGCTCGCGCAGCCACGCACTCCACTCGGTGAGGATCTTCAGCTGCGGGCCGTCCGCCGCCTGGTCGGCGTCCCGCCGGGGCTGGTGGAGCGGGACAACCTTGCCCAACGCCGTCACGTGCGGGCTTCCTTCCTCTTGGCGGCCACCAGCTGCACGGCGTCGCGCTTGTCCTGGCCGGTTGCGTGGGTGTAGGGGTCCATCGACTGCGGCGCCTGGTGCCCGGCCATGTTCTGGGCCACATCACGCTCCACCCCGGAGCGCAGCCACCGGGTGATCGCCGAGTGCCGCAGCATGTGCGGGCGGGCCCGGAACCCGGCCCGGAACGCGAGCCGCTTGAACAGCTCATACGTGCTCGGGTACTTCATCGGCTCACCGAGCGGAGCGCGGAACAGGTTCACGAACACCATGTCGCAGCCCTCCGCCTCCGGTACCGCGTCGCGTTCGTAGCGGTAGGCGGTGTACAGCTCCACGGTCTGGGCTTCCCACCGGAATCCACCGCGGATAGTGCGACTTGGCGTACGCGTTGTTGCTGTTCAGACGGCGCCGCACATGCACGTGCGGCCCGCCGACCCGGCAGCCCAGCGAGGTGGAGTCCGGCAGGAGGTGCATGTCCTCGCGCCGCAGCCCCAGCCCCTCGCCGATGCGCATGCCGGTGGCCGCCAGCAGGGCCACCAGGAATCGGTCGCGGGCGTGCGTCGTGCAGTCCAGGAGCTGCTCGATCTGGTCGTCCGACAGCCACTCGTAACCCGGCACCGCGACGCGGTACTTGATCCTGCGGGCCTGGATCGTGCGGTGCTGGCCGTCTTCACCTGGATCGAACCCGGACGGGGCGTAGTGCAGGAACTTCGGCTGAACGAGCTGGCTCACCACCGTTTGCGGGACCCAGCCCTGCAGCGCGGACCAGGTCAGGAACTCCCCGACCGTGCCCATGATCTTGTTCGCCGTTCCCTTGTCCCGGAAGCGCGGCTCAGGGTTCGGGCGGCGCCCCCTCGGCGGCAGCGGTTCATCGACCAGCCACCGCATCATCGCCATCAGCTGAGCCAGGGAGGGAGAAGTCCAGTCGACCGCGTTCTCGGTGCAGTACGACAAGTACAGGGCGATCTGTCCCGCGTACGTGCGCTGGGTGTTGTAGGCACGGTCGTTGCTCTTGAGGCCCGCCAGCCAGGCACACGCCTCGGTGTGCAACTCGAAGGCGTCGTTGACCACGACCCAGCTCGTAGAACCATCCCCCGATATGGCCCGCTCGGCTCGGTAGTGCCGGTACAGGACAGCAGACGTAGCCAACGTGCCTAACACCCCTTGAATACCCGTAAGGCAAGTACGGAACTACCCTACTTGCCTTACATGACTAACGCACTTGAGTAACCCAAGATAAGATCCGATTCGAGGCCGACCCGGCCCAGCGGCGCGACCAGGACGACACCCAGGCCCTGGACCTGGCCGAGGTGCTGCTCCCCCGCGCCGAGGAGTACGGCGACATCAAGGGCGTACCCGGGGCCCGTACCCACATCGAGGACGGGCAGGTGGTGCTGCGCATGCTGGACACATCCGCCTCCGTCACTCTGCTGGGGCTGGATCCTGACGAGTGGCTGCGCGCGGCCGAGGTCCGGGACCAGGTGCTGGGCAGCTACGGCATGGCGCCGTGCCCGGGTCCTGCCGACCCGGTGGCACCCGGCCGAGCGCCCCCACCAGCGCCCGGGCCGCCGTGGCACTGCGGCGTCGGCCTGGATGACCAGCGGACTACTGCGCCGTCTCGGCCTGATCCGCACTCTGGGGGTGCCGCTGGCCGTCACCGGCTGGCTCGGCCGCCACGAACTCGACGGTGGCGAGCGCTGGATCATCGACCCCATGTTCGCGAACGGGTGCGGCGCCACCGGCCATCGGCGGCTGATGGCCCTGCTCGCGGCACCTGGCTGGGGCCTGCCCCTATCCGCGTCGGACGAGCACTGCAACTGCCATTTGCCGCCCGGATACAACGACCAGTGCACCACCCTCGCCGCCGGTCTGGCCGACCGGCGTGGTGTGCTGGAGATCCGCGCCATCCAGCGGCGCGGCGACACCCTGAAGCAGATCCAGGAGTACGACCCAGCGATCTATGCTGCCCAGCAGCAGCTCGCCTTCCCGGTACCCGCCTGGGTCGACCGCTGGCTCGAGCGCGGTGACCGGCTCGCTCCGGACGTGCCGGTCGGCGTCTTCACCAACCAGGACTGAGCCCTGTGGCACGCGGACGCGCTCGTCTCTGCCGAGGGCGAGGAGGGGACCGGAACGCCGCACCACGACGACGCCAGCTGTGGCCGTGCTGCGGAGGACTGGGCCTACCTCACAGCAGTCGACTCCCGAGGCGCACTCGCCTACGGCGGCGTGAGCCGAGAGCGCAGGAGGGTCCTTCAACGCGACGTTCTGCCGAGCCGAAGACGCCGGTGGCCGGTGACACCGGATCGGGCCGGCTTCGACCGAGTTGGACAGCAGCCGCCCTCACCCTGGTCCTCCGTAGCGGTGGAATCGCAGGGGAAAGCCGCTGCCGCTGCCGCGGGTCCGCTAGAAGGGGAGGCATGACGGCAACGAAGAACGACCCTTGGTTGATCGAGGCGATCTGGCGGTCGGCCGACCTGACGCAGGCCTACCTCGTCCAGGACCGTGTTCAGGTCGCGGTGTGCCTCGAGGGCATGGACACCGTCCGGCTCGAGCGCGTCCTGATGTGGCTGGTCCTCGAGCACGACGCCCTGTTCGACGAGCTGGGGGAACCGTCCATGCTGGTGCGTCAGCTCGATGCCGTGGGTGCCCTGGCACCGCCGGAGACCGAGCTGACGATGATGGCGGCCGTCCACCGGGTCGCCGCCGGGGAGAAGGGGCTCACCGCAGCGCTGGAGGGCCTGGCGCTGCCGGATCGCGTGCACGCTCTCGCGGTCTGCACCGTCGTCATGCTGCTGGACGCCCTTGGCCGCACCAAGGCCCTGGAGCACCTCGACGCCCAGGCGGCGCGATACGAGCAGATGGGCCACCCCCGGCCCTACACGCCCCTGTGACCGCCCCCGCCGAATTCCTCCGCAACCGCAGGCACCCGTGGTCAAGCCGGACCGGGGTCACTCTCGCACCGCGGATGGATCACGCCGCGGCTGACCAGCCAATCCGTCAGATCTCCAGGGCGCAGCAGCGGGAGCTGTCCCTGCCACGGCTGCCAGGCCAGTCCTCCGCCCAGGTGGTAGGTCAGCACCCCCAGTACGGTGCCGAGTTCGCCTCGGACCGTGAAACGGACGTCGCCCAGGCACATGCACTCGAAGGGATGGGGTTCGAGGTCGACTTCCAGGAGGCCGGCCAACTCGGCGATCTCATCGAAACCTCCTACCATGACGGACCGTTGGCCTCCCTCAGCTTCCCAAGGAGAAACCTCGACGGAGCGGACCGACGCCCACAGAGCATCCACGCGTCTCAATGCGATGGAAGCCACCCCAACCCCCCTGGGCTAGAACTCGTGGGCCTGGATGGCCTTGAGGCCGCTGCCCTTCTCCGACCATCCTCGCCGGGGACACGACGCCACTCAATGCAGCGGTGCGCCAGGCTCAACCCCAAACCCGGCCCCCGCGTCCGACAGGGCCTTGCGAAACCAGCCTCACCAGCCCCGCGAGCAGGTTCGCCTACGGGATCTGGGCGGGGCGCCGGGATCCTCTGCGTGCATCGCCGAGGTGCTCGAGCAGCTCGGCCGGCTCCGGCCGGATGCTGCCGCACAGGTAGCGGATCCCGTCGCCCTCGGGAGGAAACCCTGCGGTGTCCTTGCCGATCGGGTGACGCCGGCTCGTCGCCGTGCGCCATCCATACCGCTCGTCCCAGACGAGCGCGGGCGCGCGCTGTCCCTCGGCGAGCAGGACCGCGGCCGCCACGAAGCCGCCCTCGAGCTGCCGTGTCTCGACCCGGGCCGGCTCGGCGACGCCGGCCTCGGCCAGGCCATCGAACAGGCGCTGCAGATACGGGCGCAGGCCGCGGGCGTGGAGCTCGGCCTCGGCGATCACCGCGGCACCGCGATGGGTCACCGTGGGGTAGCCCAGGCGCTCGGCGGCTTCCACGGGATCGAGTTCGGGGTGGGCCTCGATCAGGTCGGCGATGCGCTGGCCGCGGAGCTGGGCGAGGCCGGCCTGGGCGGTGGGGAACCGCGCGATCCCCAGGGTGTCGGCGACCTCGGCGAGCGTGATCGCGGGGTTGGCGTCGAGGAGCTCGGCGATCCGGGGCAGGATCTCATCGCGGGGCACCATGTCGCCGCTGCCGGTGCGGCGGCCGCCGCCGGCGCCCTTGCCCGGGCGGGCGGCCTTGAACGCGCGCACCACGTGCCGCGGCCAGTGCTCGGTGCCGCCCTCGGCCGGGACCAGGACGACGTGCTCGGCCAGCCGCCGATCGCGCTTGTAGGTGTTCCAGGTGCCCGCGGTCACGCCGAGCTCGCCGGCGGCCTCGTGACGGTCCAGCAGGTCCTGGTCGTCTTCGGCCGCCGGCAGGGGCGGCACCGGCTTGTCGGCGTAGAACGCGTCGGTCTGCTCCCCGTCCCACAGCTGCGCCCTCGAGGAGGGCGAGCTGATCGGCGCGGGGTGTCCGTCTTGGAGGTGCGGCGCCTTGTTGCGGAAGCCGCCGAGGCTGATACCCAGATCGGAGGCCAGGTCAGCCATGGTCTTCACGTGCTGTAGGCGTCCGGCGCGGATCATGATCGGGTCTCCATCACGGGGGCGGGCGCAGACCAGGGCGCTCTGCGCGCGGGGCAGGGGCGGGGCGGGCAGCGGGAACAGCTCGTTCGGCCGCCAGGGGCCGGCGCGATGTTGCCCGCGGCCGCGGGCTGCCGCCCTGCTGGGCGACCGTCGGCAGGCTGCAGCGTGGGCGATGGGCCGGTGCCGGAGTGCTGCCACGACATGCCGAACGATAGAACATTAACCCTATTGCGTCACGGAGGCAAGGGAGGCCATGCCGGACGGGCGCCGCGCTGTCCGGTCCCAGATAAGTCGAGGCACCGCGAGGCGCTGACCTGGGGTGCCTCGACTTATGCGGGATGACGTTTCGGCACTTCGTGTCCAACCGCAGGCCGTAGACCTGCGTGCCTACAGAACTTCGGGACTGCCCACACTTCGCCGGGATCGGACACGCGCGGCGTGCGGTGTGTGGTGCGCCGGCCGGTCTCGCTGCTGTTGTGGCCAGCCGCGGCGGTGGGCGGCGACGCGCGCGGCGGTGCACCGGGGTGTATCCGCGCGCCCAGTTGTCAGTCCGGTGGTTCATCATGGGCCGCATGAGTGGAAATGCGCGCAAGCGCAGCTCGTTCAGCGCGGCGTCGGTGTACGAGTCGGCCAGCCGCAATGCACGGTTCGTAGCGCCGAAGACGCCGCTCCTGGATGAGCTGTACGGAAGGTCTCCCGCTTCCGCTCTGGGCAAGTCCGTGGCCTCCGAGATGCTCCGCGAGTCGCTGCTGTCCAAGATGCTGCCTCCACGGCAGATGGCGGCCGGGGTACATGTCAGCGCGGTGTCCGCCGTGCTGGGCGAGGGATACCTCAAGACCGTCCTGGGGCCCGACCCCTTCGGGTTCGGCAAGAGCCTGCCCCGGTCCTCGGCGAGCCGAGCTTCTGTTTTCGCCTCGGTGTACGGCAAGCACATGCTGACGTCCGACCTGCTCGGTCTCGCCAACGGGCTGTCCGGCTTTCCTGTCCTGTCGGCGCTGGGAGTGTCCGTCACGGGGTCCATGAAGACCCCGTGGGAACGCCTGGAGGGTTACCCGGGCCGCGGCGGCGGCCTGCCGCTGGCCCTCGCCAGCTTCGTGACGAAGCCGCTGACGCCGAAACTTCCCCAGCTCGCGGAGGAGTTCGCCGAGCTGCTGTTCCCCGAGAACCTTCAGGGGTTCAGCGACGACGAATGGTCGCGACTGATCGAGATGTGCGTTCAGGACGGCATCGGACTGCTCGGGGCACCGGGCAAGGCGCATCTGCAGTCGCTGCTGGCGGCGCCCGACCGAGCAGCCCGCTATGCCTATCTGCTCGAGCAGAAGGACGCAATTCTCGACGAGCTCGAGGAGGGCCTGGACCAGGTTCACGACGAGGAGCTGGAAGACCTCGCAGAACTGGCCCGGCAGGCGGTCGCATGCGCTCGCGCGGGCGTCTGGGAAGGCGCCCTGGCACTGGCCGCCAATGTCCTCACCACGGCCATGGATCATCACGGAATCCCCTGGTACCGGGCGGAGTTCGACGGCCTGGTCAACTCAGGCCGCCAGCCGATCACCGGATTCACCGGCGCTGGAGCGACCATCCGGTGGGTGCTCGACGCCGTCCCGCTGCCCGAGCGGGCCGTCGGCATTTTCGATCTTCGGGCGCACCTGGTCATTCGTCCGCTGGCCGAGGTGTTCCTCAAGGACGTGCCGACACAGGACACGTTCAACCGGCACCTGGTGGCGCATCACTCGTCGTACGACTCCTTTCGCGAAGAGTTCGTACTGCCGGCCCTGCTGAACGCCCACGCCCTCCTGCGAGGGATCGACGACCGCGTGGTCTAGCGCGGGCGCGGCGGGCACCACGGCGCTCACGCGCGCCACCAGAGGGTGTAGCCCCGCTGGGGTGAACCCGTGATCTGGTCGTTGCCGACCGGGGTGGTGCGGGGCTGCATTCCGCCGAGCAGCCTCGTCCCGCGGAGGGGCAGCCGCCCGGGTCAGGCCCGTATCAGGCCCGTACGAGCGGGCCGACGGCGGTGACGAAGGCGTTGTGCGCGGCCCGGGCGAGGGCACCGCGCCGGTCGCGGTCGGCTCGGTCGGGGGCCTCGTGCAGAGTGAAGGTGAGATCGACGATCCGATCGGCGAGCTGACGGACACGCGGGTCGTCGGTCAGGAGCTGGAGTTCCGCCAGGGCCTCGCCGGCGGTGGTGCGTGCCTCGAGCGCGGCGTGCTTGGCGGCGGCCTGCTCTGCTTCGGGTGCACCGGCCTCCCGCAGTTCGGAGCGCCGGTTCTGCAGGCGTCGCATCGCGGCGAGCCGGGCGAGGAAGAGGACGCACACCTGACGGAGTTCGGCACGGCGCCGATCCTGCCGGGTGTACCGGTCGGGGCGGGCCGCGGACCGCTCCTGCAGATGGAATCCGAGCACGGTCGCCAGCAGTGCGATCGTGGCGGCGACGGCGGACGATGCCAGTTCCATGATCTGTCTCCCTCGGTGCGGATGGGCGGGTCGGGCGAGGCCCCGGCCGTGCCGGAGGATTCGGGCAGGGCTGTCGGCTCGGGGCCCGATCAGGCCGATCAGACCTCTGGGTGCACGTTCTCGGCGGGCTGGCTGCGCAGCGTGATGCTGTCGGGGTCCGTGCCGGCGGGGCCGTTCGCGATGCGCGTGGCCAGGTCGCAGAAGTAACGGTCCTGGTTCCGGCCGGTCCGCACGTCGGCCACGGCCAGCTCTCCGAGGAACTGGCAGAACTCCCATGGGCTCAGGTTCTGCACGTACTCCAGCACCGTGTCCGTGGCCAGCTCCTGATAGATGAACCGGTGCCAGGCGCGTGCCGCGGTGACGCCGGACGCGAGGATGTCGTCGCCCTGCAGCGCGGCCTGGTCCTGGACGCGCTCGTGGGCGAGCCGGATGAGCCGGTCGGCGCGCAGGTGCTGGTCGTGCCCCTGGTGGAACCGGGGTGTGTCCGGGGCCAGCGTGAGCAGCTCCCGCAGCTGGCCGCAGAAGGCGTCGGCCACGGCGCGGTCGGCCGCGCGGGCCGCCCGGTTCGACAGGTGGACATCGACCTGGGCCTGCTCGGCATCCTCACGGGTGCGCCATCCCATCTGCAGGCCGGCGGGCCCGTAGGACGCCCACCTTGCGCCGTTCTTGATGCTCTGTCCAGAGCTCCAGTAGGTGCCGCCGATGCGGACACCGTCGACGAGGAGGTGGTAGTCCTCGCCCCGGTGTTCGGGCTCGCGGGTGACGACTGCCCTGACGGCGGGGGTGGTGGTGCGGGGCTCGGTGCTCATCGCGCCTCCCTCGTAAAGTGGCTTGCCACTTATAAGGTAGCGCGGGGCATTGAAAGTGGCAAGCCACTTATGGGAGGGTCTTCCTCATGAGCGACAGGCACAGAAACCCACCCCTCACCGTGCGGCCGCCCGCCGCGCTCAAAGCGGACGCCCAGAAGAAACTCAAAGACCGGAACCGCGAAACCCAGGCCTTCGTCATCGCCTGCCTGAACGCCCTGGCCGCCGACCCGGACGGCTTCCTGGACCGACTCGCCGAGCACTGGCCCAAGGACACCCCCCGCGGCCGCCCACGCAGAACCGCAGCACCCAGCCCGTCCACTCCCACGCAGGACTGACAAGACGCGCCCGGGGGCCGCCGGGCCTGCCACCGAAGCCCGGAATCAGCCCGGGGCCGCCGCGCTCCACGCGCTGTCGCGGTGTGAGCGTTGCGGCCACCGCCGAGTTCAGACCCGTACGCTCCACTCCTGGGAGGAAACCGTGGCAGGCGTGGTGACGCTGGTGATCTCGATCGTGTCCCTCTGCACCTCGATGGCCGTCTTCTACTGGCAACGACGGCACGGAGACTTCGATTTGGCACGCATGCTCCATGCGGACCTGACGACAGGCGAGGTCGCGAGGGCCCGTGATGTGCTGGGCACATTCATCCACGACCCGCGCACCCTCGACAGCGAGGACCTGCGCGACGTACGGACGGCCTACTTCACGGTTCTGTGGTGCTTCGAGCGGCTGTACGCCGGGCGGCGCGCAATACGGGACGGCGGCGCGGCAAGCCGACGTCCACTGCGGTTCCTGGACCACATGATCAGCGGGCAGGTGTCCTACTGGGATCAGAACCTCCCCTGGATCAGGGAGGAACTGGAGCAGCATCCGGGAGGAGTCCACGACAGCGAATCACTGCGCGCCTTCACCGAGCTCCGGCACGCCGTCCTGCGCCGCTAGCGCTGCGGCGCCGACCGGCGACTGCGGCCTTCGCCACGTCACTTCAACGGAACCGCACCCAATGAGTTTCGGCCCTGCCCGAAAGTCCTGGTGACGGCCCTCGCGATCGCCCTAACGTCGGGCCTGCCGGTCCATGAGGGCCGGCCACCGTACAAGGGGGAAGACCGTGACCGTGTCCACAAAGCCCGTGCTCAAGCGCGCCAGGACTGCGGCCGCTGTGGTGGCCATCGGGACCGCCGCCACCCTGGCGGGCCCGGCGCCCGATGCGAGCGCGGGCGGTTCGTGCGATCCGGGCTGGTGCTCTCAGACCTGGAACGACAGCGGGAAGGGCTTCTACGCTCGGAAGAACTGGTGCAAGGACACTGGGAGCACCGGCGCTTGGACCGCCGAGAAGCCAACCTGCAACAACCAGAAGGAGACCTGGCTCTCCCCCGGGGAGCGGACCAACGGCAAGCGGGACTGGGACGTCTTCCAGGTGAAGAAGGGACGCTGCTTCAAGGTCGACTTCGAGGTCCACCTGGGCCGCGACTTCTCGAAGAAGTACAACCGCAAGGACAAGAAGACCATCTACGTCAAGGTCGAGAACGACGCCTTCGCCAAGGTCCGCAGCTCCACCTGCTGATCCGGCCGCAAGTGCCGCAGCGGGCACGTGGGCCAGCGGTTCGCGGTGCCTGCGCTGTGCAGCCCTGGCACTCGTTGCGCCCGGCGGGCAACGCGCGGGACCCGCGCGGCTACGACGCGTCCATGATCCCCATGCGGTAGACCGTCCCCGCGCACGCTTCGGGGATCGTCACGGCTGCCGTTCGAACCTTGGTCGTGAGTCAGTGACTGACTCCGTGCCGATCAACCTCCGAGGGGCGTAGCTCTCCCTGAGTGAGATCGGCGTGGTGGGCTGTTGCTGCCGCGGATCATTCGCCGGATCGCCGTGACCAGGTTCGGGGCTCGGGCGGCGATGGCGTTGTGCTGCTCCACCCCACCGACCAGCACAACGACAGCCTCTCGGCCTGATCGGCGAGCTCACTCAGGAAGAGCTACTCCCTTCGCCAACCGTGCTGCTGTCCACCACAGGAATGCCACCACGCACTTGCTGGCGGCGTGTGACGAAAACAGCGCCTACGGCTGGTACGCACTCTTTACGGTGTCCGGCTTCGCGCTCACCATCTGTGACCAGGGGGTGCGGCTGGCACTTGCCAGCACGTCACCAGGCCTGGAGGGGGCAGGGATGGGCGTGTTGTGGAAGCTGGAGCGGGCGACCGCGGCCAAGCACCGGCTGTATCAGCGCTATCTGGACGCCTGGTGGCCGATCCTGCTCCAGACCTCCCAGAGGAACGGATACACCCGGCCCCGCGTCACCCTCCTGGACGCTTTCGCCGGGCCCGGCCGCTACCAGGACGGAGAACCCGGCTCCCCTGTGATCATCCTGGACCGGCTCCTCCAGCACGACGCGATCGCCCGCATGCAGCTGAGCCCGCAGCGGGTGCACCTGGTGTTCATCGAGAAGGACCGCGCCCGGTACGAGCACCTGATGGCCGAACTCCACACCCGCTTCGGTCCCCTGGCCGACCTGCCCGTACGGGTCGAGGTACGGCGCGGCGAAGCCGGCCTCGACAGCCTCCCGCTGCTGACCGAGCTCGGCGCCTGGGGCCATCCGATCCTGGGCATCTTCGACAGCTGGGGGAGCGTGAACGTCCCCCTGGACGTGATGCGCCGCATCGCCGGCAACCGCTCGAGCGAGGTCATCACCACCTTCGGCCCCAACTGGTTCAGCCGCCGCGAGGACTTGAACCCCGACATGCTCGACACCGTGTTCGGCGGCCGCGCCTTCTGGACGCCGGCCGACGAGGAACTGCGCTCCGACGAACGCTGGCGGATCTGGCTGACCACCTACCGCGGTGCGGTGCGCCGGGCCGGCTTCGGCTACCAGCTCCAGTTCCAGCTCGTGCCCCGCACCGGGCAGCCCCTCTACCTGGTGTTCGGCACCGGGAATCCCGCGGGCCTGAAGGCCATGAAGGAGGCCATGTGGAAGGTCGACGACCGCGACGGTGAAAGCTTCCGCGACCCCCGCACCCGCGGAGCCGAGACTGACGGGCAGCTCAACTTCTTCCAGATGGACGACCTGTGCGACCCCGAACTCGTCGAACTGGTCACCCAGCGCCTGCAGACCGGACCCACCGTCGTGGAGACGATAGGCGACTGGCAGGAGCCGGTACCGGTCTGAGGCACCGTCGGCCCACCGGGCGCGAGGGACACCCGAGCCACGCCTCCGCCCGCCAGTGAAGTTCATCGTGCGGCGGTAGGTGCTGCCTTTCAGGGGAGCGGGAACGAATCTGGCAAGCACGAGCCGTGTGACGCTGGAAAATCGTAGGTTAGGTGGTCATGACCACGGATCCTGGTAGCTCCGCGTCGCGCACTCCTTCGGCGCCGCCTCCGCCGCCCCCACTTCCTTTACCGCCTCCAGCGCCACCTCACCAGCCCAGGTGGGCATGGTGGTTGATGGGGATCGTGATCCCTGTGGTGGGAATCATTGTGACCGTACTGGTCAGCAGGGGGTCATCCTCCTCGGACTCGGAGCCGTCCGGCGGAGGTGCCGCAAGCAAGCAGACAACGCCTTCTGCAGCGGACAGCCAGGAGGACGAGGGCGCGTCTCCAAAAGTCAGGTACGCCGGGATGATCCGCATCACCTTCGGCAGCGGTGGCGAAGACGTCGACCTCGATTCCAAGCCGCCACTGGTCGGCCCCGAGAACGAGGGTTCAGACATCTTCATCGGCTCCAACACCGATGCACCGAACATTGGCACCAACGACAGCTCTCTGACCATGGCGCTGCTTCCCGGGTCCGGCCCCGCTCCCAGCGAGCGTGAGTGCAGTGAGAAGATCGAAAAGAACGGGATCTACAACACCCCGCTGACCCGGGGCTCCCGGTTGTGCATCCAAAGCAAAGACGGGCGCACGGCCTATCTGCGCACCGTGGCCGCTCCGACAGCGGGCCCTGTGCAGTTCGCCGTCACTGTATGGGAGCAGCCGCGCTAGCTCCGGCGTGCTCCGCGGTGTCGTGTGCGGGGATTGCGCTGCTGAGGATGGCTGGAAGTGCCGGTTTGCTCGAGGGAGTTGCGTATGGGTTCGTGGCGTTCGGCGGGAGCACTGGTGCTCGTGGTCGGGGTGGGGGCAGCGGCGTGTGGCAGCGAGGCGCAGCCCGCGAAGGAATCGGCTGCTGGCGCCTCTGCCCGTGTGACGAAGACTTTAGGGGAGCAGGAAGTGCGCGGAGTGCTGCCAGGCCCATCGGATGTTCCTGAGGGCTGGCGGCCGCGCAGAGCACCTGAGGTCCGCGGCCAGGGCGAGGGCGGCAGCGTCGGCTTCGCGCGAAGGGGTTATCAGGCCCCGGACCTTGATGGTGTCGTTGGCTTCGGGCTCCACTCCTTCAGCAGTGCGAAGACGTCCCGAGTCGAGTTCGCCGGCATGCAAAAGCGCTCTGAAAGCTCGCTGGTGAAGCCTGTGAGGCTTGATGCCGTTGATGAGGTAATTGCCTCGAAGTACTGCCTCGGCCCGGGGTGCTTCACGTTTGTTCAGTTTCGTATCGGTGCCGTGAACGGGTGGGTGAATCTGAACGTGGATGACCACCCTGCAGCGGACCCGAAGGTGCTGAATCCGCTGGTTCGCATGTTCGCGGAGCGGGTGCGACAGGTGCAGCAGGGCGAAGAACCGACAGCGAGCGCGCGGTAGGCGCGTCCGACGTGCGGCCGCCGTCCGCACGCCTCGCCGAGCTTTCGGCGGTGCCGGGGCGAAGGCCTGTCCCGATGCCCGCGTTACCGGACAGCGTCGGCACGAATGATCCCGCTCGGGTGAGGTGCCGGTCGCCGTGGGGGCGGGTAGCTCTCGGGGATGGCGAAGAAGAGGGCCGGTTCCACCGGACTGACACGTCTTACGAGGCAGAAGGTGATCGAGGGCTTACCCGGGCCCGATGGCACACGGATTCGGTATGCAGTACCGGAGGAGGCCGGCGCGGTCGCCGTGCTGCTCAAGGATGCCGCCGACGACCTCGAGACCGGACACCTCGAGGCGCTCGCTGACGGACAGTGCGGGACATGGCTGCTCGACGGGATCGCGGGCACCGACCTGATGTCGCCGCTCGTGCGGGCGGCCGCCTCCGGTAACCTCCAGCCGGCGGCGGCCTCGATGTCGCTGCCGTTGGTCGCCCAAGACCGGGACGGCCAGGTGGTCGGAGCGCTGTTGGCTGTCCCGTCCGGATCGGTCATCTCCCAGGTCTCCCGGCTGCCAGGCCACGAGCAGTACGCGCTGCTGTCGATGCTGAAGTACGCGAAGATCAAGGCGGTTGCGGTGCGGCAGGATGCCCGCGGGCGCGGGATCGGGGTCGCGCTCTTGAAACGGTGCGTGGAGGTGTACTGGCAGTTGGACTATGTGCTGTTGTTCGGCGGGTTCGAGACCGGGCGCGACCTCGGGACGTACTACACACGGCAGGGCTTCACCGTGCTGCGGCCAGGGCAGGCGATCGATGTCGGCACCCTGCTGGTCGGCGTGCCCATCCAGCTCGGTTCGGGGCCGGGCGAGACCTTCTTCTACCGGTGGCGCGGTCGCCTAAGACGTTGTCCTATGTGGTGAGGCGGAGTAGTACTTCAACATGGGGCAGCAAACGTGGAGTTGGATCGTTCCGGATGGGCTGTGGGAGATCGCGAAGCCGTTGATCCCGCCGTCGAGAGTGCGGCCGCAGGGCGGCGGGACGCCGGATACGCCTGATGAGACGCTGTTCGCGGCCATCATCTACGTGCTGGTCAGCGGATGCGCCTGGCGGTATCTGCCGCCCTGCTTTGGGATCTCCAAGTCGACTGCTCATCGGCGGTTCCTGATCTGGTCCAGAGCCGGCGTCTGGGGCCGACTGCACGAGACTGTGCTCCACCGACTCGATGACGCCGGCCTTATCAACGTCACCCGCGTCGTGCTCGACACCGCCCACGTCCGGGCTAAAGAGGGGGCGAACACACAGGTCCGAGCCCCGTGGACCGGCGCAAGCCGGGTACCAAGCTGCACGTCCTGTCGGACGCGAACGGACTGCCCCTGGTCGTCGGGATCTCTGCGGCGAACGTCCACGACAGCGAAGGGCTGAAGCCGATGATGGCGGGACTCCAAACGCAACACGACCCGCATCGCGGCCGCTGCTTCAAGCCCCAACGCCTCCATGCGGACAAGGCTTACGACGTCCCCCACCTGCGGCGATGGCTCTGGGGAAAACACATCGGTGTCCGTGTCGCCCGCAAGGGCATCGAATCCAGCGAACGATTAGGGCGTCGCAGGTGGGTGATCGAGCGGACCCTGTCCTGGCTGACCGGCTATCACCGGCTCAGCCCCCGCTACGAACGCTACCCCTCCAACTACCTGGCCTTCCTCGGCCTGGCAGCCGCCCTGTGCTGCTACAAGCGACTACTCCGCCTCACCACATAGGACAACGTCTAAGTGCTGTGACCGCGAAGGTTCACCGGGCTACTCGTTGTGCGGCTTGGAAATGAGTTCTCCAAGCAGCGTGGGGAGGCGGGATGGCGAAACCGGTCTGGGTTCGCGGTCTGACCGAGCAGGAGGGACAGAAACTCCAGCGCATCGTCCGGCGGGGTAGCACGAGTGCGGTGCGGTTTCGGCGGGCGATGATGCTCCTGGCCTCGGCCGGCGAAAGCACGGTCCCCGTCATAGCCCGCCTGGTCCAGGCGGACGAGGACACCGTCCGCGATGTGATCCACAAGTTCAACGAGATCGGGCTCGCATGCCTGAACCCTCGCTGGGCGGGAGGCCGTCCCCACCTTCTCGATCGTGACGACGAGGACTTCGTCGTCCAGACGGCCACCACCCGCCCGACCGTCCTGGGTAAGCCCTTCACCCGCTGGTCGATCCGTAAGCTCGCCGATCACCTGAGACGAACCCATGCCCACCCCGTCCTCATCGGACGGGAGGCCCTGCGGTGTTTACTCGCCCGCCGCAGGATCTCCTTCCAGCGTACGAACACCTGGAAGGAGTCCCCGGACCCCGACTTCGACGCCAAGCTGGCCCGGATCAAGTACGCGATCAACGAGCGGCCGGACCGCACTTTCGCGTTCGACGAGTTCGGGCCCTTGGGAATCCGCCCCACCGCCGGCTCCTGCTGGGCCAAGCAGACCCGGCCCGAGCGTCTGCCGGCCACCTACCGGCGCACCCACGGCATCACCTACTTCCACGGCTGCTACTCCGTCGGTGACGATCAGATGTGGGGCATCAACCGGCGCCGCAAAGGCATCGACCACACCTGGGCCGCGCTGAGAACGATCCGCACGGCCCGCCCGGACGGAGCCCCGATCTACGTGATCCTGGACAACCTCTCCGCCCACTTGAACTGGCGAATCCGCAGGTGGGCGGCCCGCGAGAAGGTCGAGCTGTGCTTCACTCCGACCTACGCGTCCTGGGCCAACCCCATTGAGGCCCACTTCGGACCACTACGGCAGTTCACCCTGGCCAACTCGAACCATCCCCACCACACCATCCAGACCAGGGCCCTGCATGCCTACTACCTGCGCTGGCGCAACCAGAACGCCCGCCACCCCGACGTCCTGGCCGCCCAACGACGCGAACGTGCCCGAATCCGCAGTGAAAGAAGCATCCGCTGGGGCGGCAGACCTCTACCCACCGCGGTCTGACCACTCAACCCGGTGAACCTTCCTGGTCACATCACAAGCCGCAGCCGGAACGTGACGGAGCCCGGGAGCATGTCCAGCTCCCGGGCTCCAGCTTGCCACCCATTTGCGCACACCGGCGGCGTTTAAGAACCGCGGGTCATGTTGAGATCGACGTGTTCTGCCTTTGAACTACAGCGCCACGAGAGAGGCGCCGGAGGGACTTGAACCCCCATCCGTCGATGTTCGCCCACGCTCGGTTGATCCGGTGTTCGGCGGCGAATACTGAGACTGGAGCGAGAATCTGAGTTTCATGGGGCCGCCTCTGCCAGGCTTGGGCCACCCCCGCACGTGGTGCGGGGAGAGGGATTCGAACCCCCAACTGACGCCCCTTCATCAGCTTCAACATCAGTTTCAGCTTGCGCTCATCGCGCACCCTCCGCTCGCGACGGAGGGCGTATGTGGGGGCTACCGGAAGAGGTAGCCGAATACCGCGTCGCCGACCCGCTGGTCGGTGACCTCGGTGTTGTTCGCCTCCTCGCGGGCGAACTTGACGGACTGCTGGAGCTTCTCGACACGGTCGAGGAGCTCGTTGACCCGCCGGGCGGGCAGCGCGCCGGAGAACTTCACCGTAGTCCAGTAACCGACCGGGACATCCTCGTAGTACACCTCGACCTGCGCCGGGTGCTTCTCCGTGGCCTCGGCCTTCACGTGGTTGCGCGGAACCTTCTTCGTGCGGATGGTCCGCACCGGGTCCGTCTTCCACGAGTCCGTCGAGGGGTCCAGGTTCCACGACTCGGAGGCGTCGAGCACCGGCAGCTTGCGCACGAAGGTGTGCAGGTCGGTGAGTTGCTTCTCCAGGAACAACAGGTACGGGACGGGCACCTGGGGCAACAGCACCGTACCGTCAACCACCACGTCCGCGACCGCGGACCGGTTCGCCCAGTCCTTCGTCGCGGTCACGTCGAAGAGCCGCGTCAGCGTCCCGGCGGTCGCCCGCAGAGCGTCCTCGGCCTTGATCTGCACTCGCGTGGACTCTGGCGGCAGCTGCTCGCCCTCTTCGTCCTTGGGCTGGTAAGTCCGGGAGATGCCGGCCAGCAGGGCGGGCTTCTGCACATCCTGGTGAGCCTGGGTGAGCTCCTGGAGAGCCTTGGACTTGACGCCCTTTTCGACTGCGATGATCTGATTCAGCTTCGGCACACGGCGAACTTACCAACTCCGCACCGTACGCACATCCGATTAAACGCCTGGCTGCGAGGGCGGGGCGGCGAGTGCGAGCCCGGACCGGGGCGCGAAGGTCACCAACCGTAAGGCGGCCGCCCGGCCGGCGACCCGTGCGGTGCATCGCAAGGCGGAGGGTCACGGCTCCTACCGGGGACGTACCTCGGTGGTCCGACGACGCGTCGAGGTGCAGTGTCGGCCGTCGCGACGTGGTGAACCTTCGCGGTCACAGCACTAGCGCACCTGCCCGGAACATGCCATACCGGGCTTGGTTCCGGCCACAGCTCTCGGTATGTGCAGAAGCGAAAACCGGGCGCGCATAGCGTCGTGGGCCTGCCGTTGCCGCTGAAGCGCACCGGGCGCTTCGGGGAGGAGCGTGGCAGGAGAGGGGTTCGCTGGTGTTACACAGATGGGCACTAGGTGCGGCGTCGGGCGTCGCGGCGCTCGCGCTTACCGGGGGGCTGATGACGGCAGCTCATGCGGCACCCGTCTCTGATCAGTCGTCGCTGCAGGTGAGCGTGGGCGCGGTCCGGCAGCAGGCGGCTTCGACGGAGCGGGCGGCTGCTGCGGTGCCGTGCGAGCGGGGCAAGGCCATCTACAACCGTTTCGAGAGCTGCACCGTGGTGTCCGCGAAGGTGAATGTGCTGAAGAACGGCCGTCCGGTCGGCAGCGCAACATTCGACATCACGCACAAGATGACGCTGAAGCGCAAGTCGCTGAAGTGGTCGGAGTCGGTCAAGGTCGGCACGGCGCGGCTGGTCGGCAATGCCCGCGGGGTGAAGGTCGGGCTGTCGGTGAAGTGTGGCGGCAAGTGCAAGGCCACCAACCGCTTCCCGCGCGGCCGCAGTCTCGGCGCGAGCATCTCCGGCAAGGTCGCCTACCAGGACAAGGTCGCCAAGCTGAAGAAGGACAGCACGTCCTCGAAGTACACCTACACCTTCACCAAAGCCGGATACACCCCCGGCGGCTTCAACTACCGCACGGTGCCCTACCGCTGTGATGACACCTTCTGGAGCGGCTCCGCCCTGCTGATGAAGGCAGGCTGCGTGTTCCACACGTACATCCCGGTGATGACGACGATGAGCACCTTGCCGGACATCGCCCGCAACATTCGCACCGTCCAGGCCGGCGGCGGCCACTACGGGCGGATCGGCTCGGGCAAACCGCTGCACCGTGAGGCCGACAAGGTGATCGCCAAGAAGAACCGCGACAAGGTGTGCCCGCCTGGGCAGACGCCGCCCAGGCCGGGGCTGTCGTGCGACGAGTATCCCTTCGCCAGCACCCGTGAAGGCGGGCACAACGTCTCCGCGGACAGCCGTGGCACCGCCTGGGTACCTGAGGATCAGCAGGACGCACAAGGCGGCCGGATCCAAGGCTTCCACAAGCAGGCGCGGGTCCTGAACCGTGATGCCTACTGGGTGAAGGTCTGACCACCTGAAACCAGCATCCTAGGATGCGGGTGCCGTGCCAGGCGTATGGGGCACGGCACCCGTCCTACCCCGCAACCAACGGCGCAGAGAGGGTCGAGACGGTCATGCAGGTTCCTGTTTCGCACCACCAGTACGTCCTGCTCGACACCGACGCGGAAGCCCCCTTCGAAGACATCGACGACAGGCGCGCCGGCAGTGGTCTGGTCAGCGTGAACGCCCAGGGCACCTACGCGAGCGTGAAGACCGGCACCCCGCACGGCGACCTCGACGTCACCTTCGACATCCAACCCGCCGAAGCACAGGCTGACTTCGAAGGGTGGGACGAGGTCGTCGAAGTCAGCCTGCACTTCAGCGGCGATGGCCCGCTGGCGGGCGACCCCGTCAGCGACGACTACGTCAACGTCCCCCTCCTCGGCGAGGAAGACGACTTTCAGTGGTGGCGCTTTCGCATCCACGCCCGCGGCCGCGACACTGCCCATGACCCGTCAACCCCGCCAGAGCAGCACCTCATCCAGATCTGGCCCGCCCCCCGGGCACCGGAGATCCGGCACAAGCTCACCGACCAGACCGGCCACCGTCGCCGTGACCCCGACCCGGACTACTACGCCCGGGCCAAAGCCGCTGAGGCCGCCGCGGGCAACCTGCCCGAAGGCGCGGCCTACACCAGTCAGCGGGTGACCCCGCTGGTGGCCAGTCTCGAAGAGGAAGATCAGCGACCTTAAGCGCAGAGAATCCGCAAGGCGCAACGGCCGGGCCTGGCACACGCCTTGGTGTGGTGGTCGGCGGGGTCTTCCTCCGTGGGCCGCACCGCGGCCTTCTTCCCGTGCGAGCGCGTCGCATGGCAGGGCCGGGGCGGCGGGCAGGGGGCCGAAGCGACACGGGCCCTGAGCCGGTCGCGGACACACGCGGCGAGGCCCGCGTCACGGCGGGTCGCCCGACCGCCGAGCGTTCTTGGCAGACTGCCAGGGCGGAGGCTGTCCGGGCGTGGGTGAGAGGCGGCATGAGTGAAGAGAAGGAGACGATGGTGGGCGTCGGCCATCGCGGTGTGGGCGGCCCTCGTGGTCGTGGGCGGGCTCCTCACGCTGTATCTGCAGGGCGGTGAGGGCACGGCGGCTGACCCGGGCAGCCCGCCCTCCGCCGCTACGAACGCAACCCCCGCAACTACCTGGCGTTTCTCGGCCTGGCGGCCGCCCTGTGCTGCTACAAGCGACTACTCCGCCTCGCCACATAGGACAACGTCTTAGCGTGTACGGGGTGGGGTCATGCGGGCGTGCAGCAGGGTGCTTCGGGTGAGTTCGGCGCCGTGCTGGTGTTCCTCGTTGAACAGCTTGGTCAGGCCCTTGGGGGCGTTCCAGTGCTCGCGCAGGTTGATGGTGGCGCCGAGGTCGTCTAGGAGCGCGTCGACGACGGTCGCGGCCTCGCTGGGCCGGTCGCCCCAGCCGTCGCCCCACCACAGGTGCTCGGTCGGTGTGCAGGGCGCGGGGTGGACGTGCCCGTCGCTGGTGGTGGCCCAGACGGTGTGGTGCAGCACGACCGAGGCGAGTTCCGCGCCGCCGTCCGGGAGGGACAGCGGGGCGTAGAACCGCCAGGCCGGCTTGCCGCCGTCGCCGGGGGTGCGCAGGACGGGCATGTCGGTGAGCGGGTCGATGAAGAAGGCCTCCGCCGTGTCGCCGTGGGCGAGGACGGCGTGGGCGGCGGTTGGGTCGCACATGGTCAGTCGCCGGGCCCATCGCTCGCTGATTGCGCCGGGCTGTACGGGGACTTCGGTGACCGTTCCGAACGGCAGCAGGTCCGGATCGCGGCCGACGGCGACCTCGAGGGCTGCGACGGCGTCCGGGTGGCTGCTCAGGGCGAGCTTGTGCCAGCCGTCCTTGAGCGCTTGGCGGTCGCCGTCGCACGGCAGGGGGTGGCGGGTGGTGTCGGGCACGGCGCCGATGACGACGGGGTTCGGGCGCTCGCCGTACCCCTCTCTGCCGAAGATCTCGTTGTCGTGGGCGGTGTGGTCGATCCGGTTGTTGCGGATGCTGTTGGCCATGTCGGTCACGGCCGCCCGTGCGGCGGTGTCGAAGGTGTTGTTGCGGGCAGCCCGGCGCAGGGTCTTCTCGTTTTCGTTGGGCGGTACCTCGGCCACGGCCGCAGGGGCTCCGGGCTGCCACTGACGGATCAGCTGCGGCAGGCGCAGCAAGTCGGGCCACCAGGGCAGGTCGTGGCCGGCGAGGGCTGCGACGTTGCCCCAGCTGGCTTCGTACTCGATGCCCGGGTGGGCGGTGTCCGCGGCGACCAGGGCCGGCCCGTGGAAGCCCATGTCCCCGTACAGGGCGCAGACGGTGGTGACACCGTCCGGGTTGCCGCTGCCGGCGAGGGCGGAGGCGACGTCCGTGGCGACCTGGCGGTCGTCGCTGTGCACGATGCGGATCACACCGAGGGCGGTCTGCCAGTCCAGCGCCGGTCCCCGCACCGTGTCCTTGTAGCCGGCCCACCGGCCCGGCGCCGGGTTCTCGGGCAGCGGACGCACCAGCACGGCGCCGCGGTGAGAGAACTCCGGTGTCTCGGCCGCCCACCGGGAGACCTGGGTACCGTCCCAGACCTCCTCGGGCTCCTTCTTGTCGCGGAGTGCCGCGAACGGGTCGTGAGGCGGCTCGGTCGGCTGCGGAAAGTTGTCGTACTTCCGCACCAGCCGCCACAGCCCGAAGGCGTTGACCCCCAGCAACCGCTGGACCTCCGCCTTCGACAGGTAGCTGCTGCTGACGCCCATACCGGTACTCCTCACCGTCCCCGGGCCCCGATGACAGCCCAGGCCAGGATGGGACGGACAGGCCTGGCCGCACACGGAGAGTGCCGCGCCCTGCCCGGTTCCCCACCCGCATTGGCCGAGAAGCCCCCTTTGCGGGGTCCAACCTGCCGCTGGAGTTGCTGCCGGTGCATTCCGCGACGGAGGCGGAACGCCAAGGTCGGCCATGGGCCCTGAGCAGGCTCAGGCTCATTCCGTGCTCTTTCTGGCGTGATGGGCGGCGAGTTCGTCCGCATAGCGAGCGGTGACGTTCTGCCAGGCGGCCGAGGCTGCGGCCAGCTGACGCCGACGCTGCCGTCCGGAGATATCCGGATCATCGGTTCCGGCGGGCTCGGAGTAGAGCACGTCTGCCGCCCGCTCAGCCACGGGAACAACCTGCGGAGCGATCTCGACGAGAGCGGTGAGGATCTCCCGCACCGGGCCCGGCAACACCGGCACCTCTGCCGCTTCCTTCGCCCGCTTCTCGGCAACCCACGCTGCCCAGGCCGGGTTGCGCATCGCTGCAGCCGCGTGCTCGAGAGCAGTTGTCCGCTCCGAGGCTGCCGGAGTCGTCCGCTGAGGGCTGGCGTCGGCGGCGAGGCGGGCCCGGATGAACTGATCCGGCCGCTCGGGCCGCCACCGCACACCAGCGCACATGCCGGTCAGCTCGGCAGCGATCTCGCAGGCGTCCAGGCCCCGGTCGGTCAGTGGACGCAGCACGAACTCAAGACGCCGCAGCGGCACCGTCTGCGTCCAGTTCACCAGAGACCGCACCAGCCGCACCGTGCGCGCTGCCCGCCGCACATCCCCCGCCGTGCGACGGCGGCCGTTGACTGGACTGCTCTGATGGGGGATCTCGCTTCGGCGGCACGCGCCCTGGCGCGGGGTGTAGTTACAACCCCCCACTACCTCAACTTTCTCCGCCTCCTTAACCAAGGTCAGGGAAGGGGTCTCAACCCCCTGCGAGCAGGAGGTTTCCACAGGCGAGTTATCCACAGGATTCCCAGCAGAATCAGCTGCACCAGCCGCAGGGGCGGAGCGGGGCGAGGGCAGCACACGGCGCGCAGCTGCCGCAGGGTCCGCGGGCACCCGGCGGTGGTCGACGACGATCCGCGCCGTGTAGCCGGAGCCGACCACCACGTGGCCCAGGGCGCGGTCGTAGACCGGCGGGATCACCGCCGCGTAGACCGTCGCAGTCGCCGCGTACCCACCCAGCCCTCGTGCGCGGCGGACGTTGGCACGACTACCGCGCACCACCCACGCCAGAGCCCCCAGTTCCCTCAGATAGCCCACATGCCGGGCCACCGTCGCCCGCGACAGGCCCAGCCGCCCCACCATCCCCTCCACGCAGTACCGGACATGACCAGTGTCGTAATCCATCCGCTCGGCCAGATCACGCGCCACCCGCACCGTCGTCACGGAAACACGCGGATGCACGCCTTGGGCGACCAGCCACTCCACCGCCCGCAGCCACCGCCGCGGCCCCGAACGCCGAGACCGCGTCGCCCCCACCTCCTGCTCCCCCGCAGGCACCAGCCCCACCGGAAGCACCACCACCGACCGTGCGAAGGACGCAACCTCGGCGGGAGCGAGAACCCCAGGCTCGGGAGCAACAGCGCTCACCAGCCGCCCCCGAGAACGGTCCGCTTCGCCGGCAGAGCAGCCGCCGCTGTACCTGTGGGAGCGAGCCGCGGCGCGCAGGCGCACCGCAGCTGTACCCATCCGAGGACGGTCCCGGGGCCACCCGAGCGGAGGCGCGGGGGGCAAACCTCAGCCCAATCAAGGCGCGTTTCCCGCAATTCGAGCCCAGAGTGACCCGGCCCACGCGCACAAAAATGGACCAACCGGGCGTGAGTGGGGTGGAAAACGGCGCGGCAGTACTGCAAAATGGCTCCTGTTGTTGAGGCAGGGCCTCGACGGCATGACGAAGCCCGACTCGGTGCTTCGTGGTTCCGGTCAGAACCAGTACTGCTCAGGCCAATCGGGGTGGTAGCCGATGGTCAGAGCCTTCGCCGGGTGGTAGCCCGGCGGTGGGATTCGGCCGCAGGATCTGCGCGGTGGTGTAGGAGCCACCAAGCGGACGCGGCCCGCTTTTTGCCTTAGATCACATCAACCTCCGCAGGAGAGGTCTGCCCACGCCTGGACCAGCGCGGAAGCACAGAAAGGGCACCCGCCCGCCGGAGCGACGCATACGTCGTCGCTGCCACGGCGGAGGGTGCCTTGGTGTGTGTCTGTCGGAGGGTAGGGGTACCCTGAATCACGACGTGACCTTCCTTGGAGATATAGGTCGCGTTCCTGCCCTGCGACTTGCTCAAGGTCGCAGGGCTTAAATCTGTATGGGGGATATGGGAGATCACTCTACCCCCGCGTCCTGCCTCAGACGCACGCCGCCCCATACTGTGTCGCACCCGTCTCAGGCACAGTTGACACACCGACAGCTCCACTAGAGAACCGGGCCTCAACGCCACCCGACACCCACCCACGGCATGATGATCACCATGCAGACGCCCGACCAGCTGGCCACGAGCTACGCCCAACCGACGCGCCGCCGCGCGTACATCACCGGGATGCGCCAGCTCGCCGCCGCACGCCGCCCCGGCGAGCCTGTCCGCGTCTACCTCAGCGCCCCACCCGCCATCCAGGCCCGCCCCGGCTGGCCACGACGCGTCGACCGCATTGGCGCCGAACTGCCCGACGAAGTCGACCTCGTGCACTTCCAGGACGTCTTCGACCCAGCGGCGGACTACTTTGAGCAGTGGGCCGCCATCGCCGACACCTTCGGCGGACTCATCGTCATCGGCGTCCACCGCGACCGCCGCCGCGGCCCCCGCGAGCAGACCCTCGGCCCCATCGCCCGCCAGGAACTCATCCACCTCGTCGCCGCGGGCAAACCGGTCCTGCTCCACAGCACGAAAGCCGGACTCGTACCCGTCGTCGACTGCAAGCCCCGCCGCGTCGGCGACGAACCACGCCAACGCCTCCGCCTCACCGTGCCGCCCGCCTGGCAGCCCCACGAGCCGACCCTCCAGGCCGCACTCGCCGCCCTCACACCAAAGCACGCCGAAACCAGCGGCGCCCCCACACAGCGCACCGCCGACCCCGAAGATGGACCGCGCCGTGCCAGCGGTCACCTGGCACACCCGTTCACCACCTGCCACTAACAGTGCAGCCATCACACTCAGCACACCCGCCCCAATCTCAACACCCGGCGGGCACACCACACGTAGGACCGCACGACAAGCCACGACGACTCCCACGCCACGGGAACCAACAACGTCAACTCCCACCAGACGGGAAGCGGCGCACACGCTCGGCCGGTCCCCGTGTGATCGGGCCGGCACGCATCCCGCGCCCGGCCCTTCTTCTTGAACCGCGGATAGCCCATCGCACGGCCTGTTCGCTTTCCCGACAGCGAGCCCAGCCAGTTTTGCCACGCCCGGCGTCGATGAACGCCGACTGGAACGTGTACGTGTTCACCTCATACCACCACGGACACGGCCGCCCCGGCCCCAACGCGCCCTCGGGCAGCTCGCCCTTCCGTGAATCACCCTTGATCAAATTCAGGTGCTTCTGGATGGCCAGCTTCGACGGCACCGGCACCTTCACCCGCCGCCGCGCCTCCGACTCCGGCACGCCCTGGTCGACGAGCACCTGTACCTGGCGCCGCCACTCCGGGTGCGCGGACACGTTCATCCCCAGCGCATGGTTGAACGCCCACCGCGCTGCTCCAGCGTGAACCGGAACGCTTTGAGGGCCTCCTGCTGCACGGCTTCGCCCCTCACCTCATGCTCAGGACAGTGGCGTTGGGGACTTTAGACCAGGGCACTGACATTACGGGCTTCCCTCCGTAGGCCACCGACTCACACGGGGTGTCGATCAGATAGCCGGGTTTCGCGAACGCGGTGTGAATCACGGTGCACACGTGCGGGCTCCCTCTGGCGTTGCCCAAGACGCTGGTCGCCTCGTGAAGGCGCTCATCAGCATCGGGGGAAGCACATCCGGAAAGGAGGATCGGATGTGGAACCAGCGTGGAAAAGGCGTGGCACTTCACCGGCAGCACAGACGCAACAGCACGACGGATCCCGCGTCGTCTCGGCCGCGCTACGGGCGGGGCAGCGCCAGGTCGTAGTACACGGAGAGCGAGGCCTCGGCGCCCGAACCCTGCGAGGTGACGATACGCTGGTAGCGGCCCGATCGGATGTCCCCCACGGTCAGGATCCGGGGACGCTGCAGGCGGGGCGGGCAGTAGCCGTCGGCGTCCTGGACGAGTCCGTCGAACGCGGTCGGCTTGGTGCCGAGGTTGTTCAGCACCGTGTCGACGGCGTACGAGGTCTCCTTGCCTTCCCGGTCCTTGACCCGCACCGTCCACTCAGGCCCGTACGCGGAGCGCGCGAGGGCGACATGGGCGACGGGAACTATGCGAACTCGGTCGTCGGCGGCGACTTCGGCTGTCTTGTAGTCGTCGCCGGGCGGGCACAGCACATGCAGCTGCTTCCGGGTGTCGGAGTAGGCGCGCAGCCACGTGCCCAGCGGCCGGTCCCCGCCGAGCACGTACGTGCGCCCCGCGAGGTCCTGCGGAACGGCTCGCCATAGCGGGGCCGGTACGAAGTCGTCCGGCGCAGACAGCCAGGCCGCATCGGACGGGACCAGCTCGGCCACGCCGGCAGCGACGACCACGGCTCGCCCGCACAACAACTGCCCGTCATCCAAGGTGAGTTCCGCCTGCTTATCCCGCGCGGCGACGGCTGCGGCGCGAGCGCGAACGACGGAGCACCGGCCCGCAGTCTGAAGCCGCTCCAGATCGCGTTCCAGGGCGTGGGCCAGCTCGGGGCCTGTCGACCAGTTGCCCGGAACGTTCTCCACGGGGCCGATGCGGTGCAGCTTCTCGCCGACCCGCTCGGCTTCCACCACGAGCGTGCGCAGCTGCAGGCTGGCCGCCATCACCGCGGCCGCGACGCCGGCAGGGCCCGCCCCGACGATCAGAAGGTCCGCGTCGTACGACGGAGAGCTCATGCGCAGGCCCCCTGGTGGCCGAGCTGCTCGAGCACGTCCTTGCTGGTGACGAGCTGGGCCGCGCTGATATTGCGGGCGGCCAGGAGCAGCGCTGCATCGTGGTACTGCGTCCCTCCGGTGGAGGCGCAGGCATCGGTGACGATCCACGGACGGTACCCCGCCTGGTAGGCGGCCACCGCCGAGTCGTACACGCAGGAGTCGGTGTCGATGCCGCAGAGCACCAGATCACTCCACCCGGCGTCCCGGATCATCCGGGCGCCCTCCGTGGTGAAGACGCTTGACTGCCCCTTGTCGATGACTGCGGCAGCCGCCCCCGCGTACGGCTCAAGCTCGGCCACCAGGGCCTGCTCCTCCGCCGTCCGCAGGTTCGTCCAGCCGGTGATCCGCTCGTACGGCGAGCCTGGTTCGTTGTGGAAGCGGGCGAACACCACCGGGGCGTCGGTCTCCTGCCACCGCTTCACCAGATGCGCGATCGCGGGAACCACGGAACGGCTGTGCTTGTTGACGAAGCCGTTCTGCACATCAATGACGATGAGCGCCGTCCTGCGAGGATCCACCCAGTCCGCCTTCCTCAGAGCCATCACGGATTTCCGTCTCGAAGAGCATCCTGGGCGGCGCGCAGCCGGTCCGGAAGCTCGCTGGTCGCCAAGATCGCCTCACGCATCACGCGGTGCTGCGCCGTCTCCGTGGGCCGGGCAGCAGTGAGCCGGGAGTACGCGCCACGCAGGTACCGCCAGCCGTAGCCGTCCGGCATCACCGGATCCCGGCCGTCTTCGACCATGTGCAGGATGTGCGACGACAGAGCCCACAACGCCTGCGCATCGAGTTCGAGGTCGACGATCTCGCTCATCGTCAGCGCCCGCTCGTCCTGCTGCGGGTGGTACGACACCCCGGACCAGCCGGCCACCCCCTGCGACACTCCGCCGCCGAAAGAGATCGCTTCAGGGTGCTTCCAGCCCTCGGCGAACTTGGCGTCTTCCACACCAGACCCCAGGGGCGACACGTTCTCCGGGTCCTGCCGGTTGACCAGGACGGACGGGGTCGTCAAAAGTTGCAGCGCGGTCTCCAGCCCCGGCCCCGCCCACGAGTGCTCCCGCAGTTCGTACGCCGACAGCACGTACTCCGGGCTCGCATCGACCGCCACCGCGACGGAGTGCTCGACTAGGAGCTCCCGAAGCCGCTTCCCCGCCCAGGACCGGTCCTTCAGATAGGAGCGGTACCGCCACACCGCCAGCTCGGTCATCGACTCGACCCGGCGGTGCTCCTCCAGGTGCACCACGGCGATCCCGCACGTGTAGACATGCACAGCCGAGGCGTGCGCCGTGCGATGACCACCCGGCAGGACCCGCCTCTCAAGTCCGCCCGGCCCCGCCGACTGCGGCACCCCCGCGGCATACAGCGGCGCCAGCCTCTCCCCGACGTGCACGGGCAGAAACTTGTGCGACACCACCGAGCACGGCCCCGGCCGCGCGGCGGCAAGGTCCCCCAGTGCGCTCTCGCCCCGCAGCGTCGCCAACCGCACACGGAAAGCCTCTTGTTCCTCCGCCGTGCACTGCGCCAGGGCGGCATCAAGAATCTGCTGCGTCCCCGCACGGCACACCCGCCCGGGGCGCTTCTTCCAATACGTGACCGTACGAGGGTCGATCCCCAGACGCCCGGCGAACTCACGGACGGACTCCCGCTTCACCGACCGCAGCAGCAGCGCCTCCTCGCCCGTCCACTCGCTCACGGTGATCACTACACACCCCCTCGCCAGGCCGGACCAGCCCAGATTCCACGCTGTTTCCACAGCAGTTCTACACCGGGCCCTCTCGCCCAACACCCGCCATCCGGAACCTATTTGACGGCTATCCATCGGGTCAGGGCCGACGAGCTCGCGCTACTCGGCCGCGCGAAGGGGCATTAAGTGATCGAGGCAAACGGCTGCCGGATGCAGGGCGTTCCCGCCAGTGCAAGCGCGGCTGACCAACTTTCAGTTGAACCAGGCCCTCAGGGTGGAAGCGATCTGCCGCACGTCCAGGCCGACGGTTGCGACTTGCTCCACGAGTGCGATTGCCTGGTCGGCCTTCACCTGGAGAGTGAGGCCGCTGGCCTCCAGGAACGCGAGAGCCACGGCCGTCGCGTACAGCTCGTTGGAGTGCTCCAGGGCCGGGACTCGGACCAGCGACTGGAGCAGAGCGGCCGCCCGGTGGTGCGGCTCGGCGTACACCGGCGTATCCATGACCTTGAAGCAATGACGGGCGCGGGCACCCTCCAGAGCGCCCCAGTCCACAACTTCGGGATCTCCCGGAAGACGCTGGCGCGCGACCTCCAGCAGCCACGGCAGGTCCACGCTCAACTCCACGAAAATGGCCTCGTCTCAGGCAGCGTCGCGCTGAACCCCGGAGCCGGCACCGAACCGCTCGGCGAAGGCCGGCCCGAACTCGTCGATGTACCGCTGCGCCGCGCCGAGGAAGCGCTCCCTCGTCAGATCCTCATTGAGGATCTTGCCCGCGTAGGTCGCGGCATCGAGGTGCTGCTGCTCAGCAGACTGCCGAAGCTGCTCGTACGCCTCGTCACTGATCTCGATGCGAATCTCCTGGGCCATGCCTCCTACGGTAGCGGGACACGTCCCCCAGCGGGGATGGGGCGAGGTTCAGGCGTCGAATTCGTAGTCGAGGACGTACGCAGCGGAGTCCATGGTCATCTCGTTGACTTCCACTGTGCGTCCATCGGAGTCGAAGGCGGTCCTGGCCACCTTGATGACAGACCTGCTGGCGGGGATGCCCAGTCGGTCTGCCTCCTCGGCCGATGGCATGCGCACTCGGATCTCTTCCCGGAAGCGCGCGGGCGCGTGGCCGAGCTCGGCGAGCCGGGCGTAGATGCCGCCGGGGCCGGTGTCGGCCTGGGTGATGAGCGAACCGGTGACCAGTGCCTGGGGGAGGTAGGACGCCGCGAGCATGACGGGGCGCTCCTCCATGACGTACCGCCGGCTGCGCACGCAGACGGTCCCGTCTGCCTCCAGGTCGAGTACGTCGGCGATGTGCTGGGGTGGAGTGACGTCCTCGGCCACCGTGATCTGGTCGACGTCGGGTGCACGGTGGTCGTCTGCGGACCAGATGGTCCGCCCGCTCCCCCACTGGCCGCGGGCCAGGCGTGGGATGCCGCGGCGCCGGATGGGGTGGAACGATTCGACGAACCATCCGGACCCCTTGCGGGATCCGACCAGGCCCTCGCTACGGAGCACTCCAAGTGCCTGGCGCATGGTCAGGGGTGCAACGCCGAAGTCGGCCGCCAGGGTGTTCTCGCCAGGGAGACGGTCCCCGGGCTGGTAGTCGCCACGTTTGAGTGCCGCCCTCAGCTCTGCGGCGATGCGCAGGTACTTGGGCTGGCCGGGCTGACCCTCGCGGCTCATCTGACTCCTCGTCGTTCGCTCTCTATAGAGCTGATCGTACGGGCGTATGGCGAGGGCTGGCTAAGGCGTGTGCGCGCCACTCTACAGTTCTCACTGTCGATCTCTTGACCTCTATAAAGAGATTTGCTTCACTAGTGACACGCCGAGGTCACGACAAGTGATCAGGCAGTCACGTAGTGCCCGCTGTCAGACGCGGCCTGATGGCCGCCCGACCTCTACCGGGTCGTCGCGGACCCGGCTCTCCCACTTGGAACTGCCTTCGGGCGGCGCCGGATGAGGGAGCCGGAACCACGGTTTCCCTGAGCACCACCGCAGCAAGTCGTCTGCCCCTCGCGGGTGGCCGGGGTTTCAGAGAGCTTCACCAAACTCCCCCGGGTTTCTCGACTGATCTGTGTGTACGTCGCACCGCAGATGCGATGTCCGTCCGTCAGGACGCCAGGCCCTGGCCTGCGCACCTGGCGGGCGGAGAGAGCACCGCGACGCAGCCCCTGCCACTCCCCCGCGAGGAGTTCTGCATGTCCGTTCCGCCCCGTGAGCGCACCGCCCGATACCGGAAGAGCCGGGCTCGTTCCCGGAACATCAGCGCCCGCCCGGCGCTCGCCCTCTCCGTGCTCCGCCCTCATCAGTACGACCTGCGGCCCGACTGCGTGTCGTTGATCTGCCCTGACTGCAGGACGTGGGTGCCCATCACCGCCTTCAACGGCAAGAAGCCGAAGCTCGTCCCCCATGACACCGGCGTCGCACGACAGGATGCGGCCGTCCGCTGCCAGGGCAGCAACCGTCTGGTGAACATCGACGTTCGGGTCACGGCGTGGGAGAAGCGCTTGGAGACCGGCGGCACGGAGGCCAACGCGTGCCGCTCCGCTCGCCAGCACTACAAGCCGCTCCCGGCCCCGGCCAGGCCCATCACCAAGATGGCTTCGGAGTCGGCGAACGCGGAGGACGCGCTTACCGCCTACCGCGAGCACATCAAGACGTGCCGCTCCAGCAAGGTGATTGGTCGCTGCGGCGGCACGCACCGCTGCACGCGCGGTGCGCAGCTTGCTGCCCTGTACGCGCAGTTGAAGCGCTCCCAGCCGACCCGGGACCATGAGGCCCGCGTCGACGCGCTGCTTGCTCGCCACCGGACATCACGGGTGTGGACCGAGCAGAGCGAGGGCGTGGTCGACAGGGAGGCGACGGCCAAGCGTTCCGGAGCGCCGATCGAGGAGGTCAACAACTCCTGCCGCCGCCACCCTGCCGAGGCGGTCTCGGAATTCCGCAGCCCCGAGGTACCGCTTGCCCCGGTACGCATCAACACCAACGCCTCCTCGAGGCGTTCCTGCTGAAGCAGCCTGCGCTGCCCTCTCCAGCCGCCACGATGCCGGGCGGCTGGAGAGGAGTGCGCAGGGCGCACTGCCCCGCGATCGTGCGGGGCTCTTAAACGACGAACCCCCAGGGATGCAGCCCTGGGGGTTCTTGTCGCAGGTCACCTGACGAAAGGAACGACCCATGCAGAGCATGGCATCCCCGCCGGTGATGGAGGCCAGGACCCCGCTGCCGAGGCGACCCGCGCCGCATGAGCGTGACGGCCGTCAGCCCGCGCCCGACGCCGGTGCGCGTCCGCACCCCCAGCACCGCCTCGCAGTGACCGCGATTGTCGACCGAGAGGTCGGCCCTCGCCGCCCCGGCGCGATCTACCAGAACGTCGGCGGGCGCTTCGAGGTCCTGGCCCTGGTAACCAACCCGAACGAGGCCGCAGCGCTGCTGCGCCGGGACAGCGCCCGGTGGGCGGTCATCGTCCGCGACACCCTGCGCCCTGACGGCCAGCCCTTCGCGGTCGGCAGCGTGTGGACCACGTCGGACCACCTCATCCGCTCCGCTCCGGCTGGAGCCCCCGGCCGAGCCGGGTACGGCCCGGCCGCCTGACCCAAGTCCCGGAGGACACCATGCCGTTCCTGCTGACCATCGCGTTTCTGCTCCCGGCCATCGTGCTCACCCTGGCTGTCGTCGGGCTTCCGGCCCGTCGTTGACCGCCACCGGATGAACGCCCACGGTCCCGGCCACTCCGAAGTCCAGGGTGGCCGGGGCCGTGGCTGCTCGTCCGAGCAGCCATACAGCGGCAGCCCCCGAAGGTGGAAGTTCCGGGGCTGCTGAACAGAGACCAATAGGGGGTCGCTGTGATCGACAGCATGACACGCGCCCAGGAGCGTGACGAGACCGATACCCGGCAACTGCGCACGCTCGTGCGCGATCTGGTCGTCGAGAGCGACCAGATCGCAGCGGCCGCGGGCCGCAAGGCACGCCGTACGTTGCAGGAGATGGCGCCCGGACACAAGCGGCAGCCCGTCCTGATCCTGCACCGGCCGCTGATGACGGATGGCCACCAGCCCCGCAGGCTCCGACAGGACGCCGAGGACTCCTGTCCGCTGTGCGGCTGGTGGAAGTGCCGCTGCGACCAGATCCTGACCGTCGCCCCGGCCCTCTCCACGGCGCCCGCCACCGCCTCCGGCGAGGGCCAGTGCTCGAGCTGCGGCCAGTGGTTCCGCGAGTGGAACGGCGGCGTCTGCGAGGCCTGCGGGGCCCTCGGCCACTGATGCCGCATCTGCCGCAGACGGCCCGTGAGGCGCAGCCACGTGCCGCCCGGGCCGCCGTCGCATTCGGCGCCGGACAGCCCGGACCGGATCCCGCGCCCCCTCCGCGCGCGGTTCAGCGAGGCCGTCCCATCGCCGGGGGACGACGACCTCGCCACGAACAGCCTCTTGGCCGACCGCCCGATCCGCGGGCCCTCAGCCCTTCTTCGCTCGCTCGCGCGGCTCGCCCACGGCGCTGTGCGCGAGCACCCATCGGAGGTCCACATGACCCGCACCGTTGCCTTGGCCCAGGCCCTGGACGACTCCCACCTGCCCCGCCGACTGCCGCCGTCCCTGTGCACGCACACCCCGCCATGCCCCACGGCCGAAAGCCCCGATCGCGAAGCCGCGGCCGTCGTTGCGAGCCACGCGGAGCAGGGCTGGAGCCTGCTGTGCAACGAGCTCGTGCTCTTCGAGGACACCGGCGCGCTGCTGCCCAACGGGGAATGCGTCGCCCCGCACCGGCCCCTCGCGGCTAAGGACTGACGGCTCCCCGCCTCCGCCCGCACCGATCGCTGCACACCGGCGGCCGGGACGGGCGGCGAAGGGGAGCCGGACAGCCCGGCCGATCATGAGAAGGGGACCACCATGACGCCTCGCCGTACCGCACGAGATGCCGGCCGCCACGCCACGCTCGGCTGGGATTGCACGGGCAGCGGGGGCTGCGGTCAGTCCAACTCGGACACCGCCAGTTCCTGCGAGGGCTGCGGACGCTCGTGGGGATGCGGCTCGTAATGAGCGCCCGTCCGACCGACGACCTGTTCGTCCGCTACATGACCGCGTTCCAGGCCTCCACCGAGCACACCACCGGATGCCCGGCCTGCCAGGCCGACCAGCCGTGCGAGTCCGGCGCCCCGCTCTACGAGCGGTTCGCCCGGCTGCAGGACGCCTACAACGCCCGCAAGAAGCAGCGCTGAATCCGACCCTGCCCGTCGACCCCGAGCCCTCACGGTCGGGGGCGGCGGAGAGCGCCGGGAGCTCCCGCCTGCTCTGGCCGTCCGGCCGCCACACACGCAACAGCCCCGGGGTGGCCGCCCCGGGGCTGGTTGTTCGCTCGGACCTCTGGGAGGCCCTGATGAATCGCCACGTCATCGTACGCACCTCGAACTACGGCCCCGTCACCCCGAACGTCGTCGACCAGCCCCGCCCGCTGTGCGCCGACGACCCCGAACTGTTCTTCCCCATCGGCGAGACCGGCCCGGCGCTGCTGCAGATCGAGGAGGCCAAGGCCGTCTGCCACAGCGGCTGCCCGCTGCTGGAGAGCTGCCTGCGCACCGCCCTGGACCGCAACGAGTTCGGGGTGTGGGGCGGCACCGGCGAGGACGAACGCCGCGCGATGAAGCGCCGAGCCGCCCGCCAGCGCACCGCCCATACCGGCGCGTGATCCGCTCCGCAGGCTGCCTACTCCGCCCGCTCCACCGGGGCGCCGGGCAGCTGCTCGTCCGCACCACGGCAGCACCGCACACCGGGCGCCCGGACCACGGGCCGACCCGCTGCACCGCCTTCCGCTTCTGGTGAGTGTCCAGGAGCCCAGACCTTCAAGGGAGTCTCCATGACGTTCCTTCAGCGCCTCGTCAGCCCGCTGCGCCGCATAGACGCCGACCCCGACAAGCTGGTCGAAGACGCGTACTGGCTGCTCAAGGAAGCCGAGAAGAACAAGGGTGTCTGGCCGGTGATGACCGCCTTCACCAGCATGGCCACGGCGAAGGTCCAGATCGCCCAGTACCTCAAGGAGCACCGCGACTCGTGATCGGTGCCCGCCCCTGACACGCCGCGGCCCCGGCCGGAGACAACCTCCGCGCCGGGGCCGGCGGTTCTCCCGCTCTGCCAGGACCGAGCAGGCCGTGGCGGAGCCGGAGAGCCGAATCAGGCTCGGCAAAGGAAAGAGGCCCCGCTGCCCGGGGCCTCTCCTTTGTTCTCGCGACCCGCTGACAAGGAGCGTTTCGCATGGTCAACGCTACCAGCGGGGGTGCCCGGTGAGTACCACGAAGGCCGCCCCGACTCCGAGCAAGACGACGGACGCCGTCTACGTCTCGCGCAACCCGCTGCCCGCCCTGCTGGCCACGGTCATCGCCGTGGTCGCCACCGTCTTCACCCTGTTCGACCTGTTCGCGAACGGGCTGGCGCCCACCCTGCTGCACTTGGCCGTCGGCCTCGCTGTGTTCGGCGTGGTCCGCCTGTGCGTGGGCCTGGCCCTGGACCCGTTCTTCCCGACCGAAGACCCGGAGAGCACGACATGACCGCCGTCGACATCCGCAAGCCCGACGTGATCCGCCCGGACGGCGACGACATCCAGCGCTCCTGGAACGTCCCCACCCCAGCCGATCACCACGACCAGGAGCTGCCCGAGCAGGACGACTTGGACGACGACGCTCCGAAGAGCGATCCGGGCACCATGCAGTTGCTCGCCTTCATCGCGGGCATCGGCGGCCTGGTCCTTGCCGGGATCGGCTTCACCGGCTCGTACAACACGCTGCGCCACCTCGCGGAGGGCAAGGGCTTCGGCGTCTTCTCCTACGCGTTCCCCGTCGGCATCGACGCCGGCATCCTCGTGCTGCTCGCGCTCGACCTGTACATGATGCGCAAGCGGATGCCGTGGCCGATGCTGCGCTGGACGGCGCACGGCCTGACCGTCGCCACGGTCGCCTTCAACGCCGCCGCCCCGCCGGGGCCGGTCTCGGCCGACCCGCTCGCGGCGTCCATGCACGGCGTCATCCCGGTGCTGTTCATCATCGCCGTGGAGGCCGCCCGCCACTACGTCGGCCGGATGGCCGACCTGCTGGCAGGTGAGGCTCCGCTCGGGTCGGTCCCGCTGGCCCGCTGGTTCCTCGCTCCGCTGTCCACGGCGCGCCTGGCCCGCCGGATGCGGCTGTACCACCTCCCCTACAAGGAGGCCACCGCTCAGCATCAGGCGCTGCGGATCTACCGCGAGGGCCTGCGCCAGAAGTACGCGAGTGACCCGCTCGACTGGCGCAAGGCGGCGACGCCGGACGAACTGCTGCCGTTCAAGCTCGCCCCGTTCGGGTTCAGCGTGGAGGACGCCCTGGAGGTACCTCTTCAGGAAGAGACCAAGCGGGTCGAACGGCAGGCCCGGGCGGCTGTTCAACGAGCCGAAGCCGAGATTCAACGCGTGCGCACCGATGTTCAACTGGGCGAGACCCGCATTCAAGCGGAGGTCGACAAGATCCGCGGCGAAGGCCGCCTGAAGATCGCCCGCGCCGAAGCGGAACGCGAGGCTCAGGCCGAGATTCAACAGGCCGAAGCCGATGCTCAACTGCGCGAGGCGCAGCGTCAGCACGCGCTCAAGCTCGCAGAGGACAAGGCCGCAGCCGAAGCGCAAGAGCTCGCCGACGAGACCGAGAAGCGCCGCACTCTCTCCCGGATCGAACGGGAGAAGGCGCAGGCCAGTTGGGGCCTGGAGAAGCAGCAGATGGCCACCGAGGCCACCGAGCACGAGCGTCGCATCCAGGCTGATTCGGCCGCCCGTGCGCAGCGCGAAGAGGCCGCCCGGCAGGCCGGCATCGCGGAGCAGGCTGAGCGGCGCGCGCGGGCGCTGGCCGGTGAGAAGCACGCCCTGGAAAAGGCTGCTGAACACGAGCGGAAGGAGGCTGAACACCGTGCCGCGACGGTGAACGCGGCCCGCAAGGAGCAGATCGCGGCTGAAGAGATCGCCGCGTCGATGGTCCGTGAGGAGACCGCACTCGAGGAGGCCGCTGAGCGTCAGGCGCGTGCGGCTGAACACGAGGCGCGCGCGGTTGAAGCCGCCGCGATGGCTCGTCTGTCCCAGATCGACTGGGACGTACGCCGGGTCGCCGCGATGATCCAGGCCCGGGGCGAGAGCGCGGTCACCGTCCGCGTCATTGCCGACGAACTGGGCGTCTCCACCGGCTCCGCGCAGGACCGCAAGACCAGGGCCGTCGCCCTGCTCAAGGGCGGTACCACCGGTGCTCCGGAGCAGGCCGCAGCCTGAAACGGAACCTGATCAAGAGTGCTCCTGGCCCTCACGGTCGCCCCTCGCACCGCCCCGCACGGCACACCGCCGGACGGGGCGGCGCGAGGGGCTGGCCTTGGCCGCCAGGCCGACCGTGTCACCCGCTCCACCATGCTCGGTCCGGCCCCCAACAGGGCCCGGAATAAACCCCTTTGTGCCCCCACCCCCGCCGTTCACAGAAGGTAGCGGCGAGGCGAGGCGGAGCGAGGCGAGGCGAGAGGGTCACCCCCCTCTACGGCCCCGCGAGGCCCTCTACATGGGGGTTTCAGAGGGCTTCTCGCCCGCCTCGCGCCTCCTCGCCTCGCCTCGCCACTTCGCAACGTGAGGAGAATCGTCGTGGCAGACACCGCGACCGCACCCCCCGAGACCACCCCCGACATCACCGGCGGCGGCAGCAGGGACACCGCCGAATTCACCGGCGTCAACGAGCCCCCGGACACCACCGACCCGGCCCCGGCGAAGCCGAAGCCCAGCCGCTCACGGCCCCGGGCGATGCCGCTGCTGATCCACGGCGGCAACGCAACCGGAATCACAGCAGGCGTCGCCTACGGCGTTGCTGGAGTGCCCGGACTCATCGCCGCCGGAGCCGCCGGAGCAGCGGTCGGCGCCGCCGCGCTGGTCGGCCGCAAGAAGCGCTCGAAGGTCTCCGCCGCCCGCAGGCCGGCCCCGAACAACCGCTCCGGCGGCGGTTCGGGCCGGGCCGGAGGCGGCGCGGGCAAGGGCGGCCTGCTCGGACTCGGACGCGGCGGTGGCCGCGGCCGGGGCGGCGGCGGTCCGGGCGCTGGTGGCGGCCGCGGGCGCGGCGGCCGGATGAACGGCGGCGGCACCGGGACCGGCACGAAGAACCGGCCCAGCGGCGGCCGCCACGGCGCAAGTGGCGGCGGGCGCGGCCCCGGCGGCAAAGGCGGCGCCAAGCACGGCCGCGGCAGCCGAGGCCCGGGCGGGGCGAGCAGCCCCGGTGCGAACACGCCCAAGGGCACGAACCGCGGCAGGAACAGCGGGGGCGGCACGAACAGCCCTGGCAGGAACTCCGGGGCCAACCGGCAGTCCCGCACCGGCAGGGCCTGGCAGACCGTCAAGGGCCTGGGGAGCAGGTTGCGCCGTAACAGTGGCGGCGCGAACACCGGCTCGGGCGGCGCCGGATCCCCTGGCGGGAACGCGGGGGCCAATCGGCCGTCTCGCACCGGCAGGGCCTGGCAGACCCTCAGGGGCTTGGGGAGCAGGTTGCGCCGTAACAGTGGCGGCGCGAACACCGGCTCGGGCGGTGCCGGACCCTCCGGCGGCTCGGGCCCCGGCGGCGCCGGCACCAGGACCCGCCTCGGTCGCGCACTGCAGAAGATGCGCGGCTGGGCGGGCAGGATGCGCCGCTCGAAGAAGAGCGGCTCCCCCAACTCCGGGAGCGGCAGTCCGGCTTCGGGCCGCTTCTACCGGATGCGCCGCCTGGCCGTCCGCAAGCTCGGGCACTGGGTGCGCTGCGCTGGCGCCGGGCTCCTCGCCGGACTCGCAGGGCTGCTCACGCTGCCCTTCGGACTCCTGTGGGGGCTGGCGCTGATGCCCTTCAAGCGCCGCGACCCGCTCCGCGGGTTCGCACTGCCCTTCCGCGTCGCCGGACGGATCTGGCGGTTCTTCTTCCGCCGCTCCAAGGCCCGCCACGACAAGGAAGCCAAGGCGGACACGCTCACCCTCAAGGTCGACAACCCTCGAAAGGACACCGATCCCGTGACCGGACCCTCTCTGGCCGCAGGCACCACAGTGCTGGACGGCAACACATCCAAGTTCGCGATGGCCATGCGCGCCGCGTACTCCTCCTACACCGGCTCCAGCCCGCGCAGCATGATGGAGGTCGCTGCCGAGTACGCCGGACTGCCCAACGGCATCCGCGCCGCGGCGATGGCCGTGCAGGAGATGGCCGTCAACGCCGACCAGAAGTACCCGTGCAGCAAGAAGGCGCTGAACAAGCTGAACGAGGCCTGCGCGAGGCTGATCGCCGCCGCCGCCCGCGCGGACAACATGGTCGCCCTCTTCCGCATGGCCCACGCGTTCGACATCGAGCGGATCGTCGCCCCGAGGACGAACGAGTGGATGTGGAACGTCACCCCGACCGGGGCCGATGCTCCCGAGGGCGCGATGTTCCAGCCCGGCCGCATCGAGTCCGGATGCGTCCTGATGGCCGTGCTGTACCGGACGTTCGAGCCGGTCCACATGATGCAGGTCGGTTCCGAGTTCCAGGGCATGTCCTACGGGTTGACCGCCCTGGCCGACTGCGTGCAGGTGCTGCACGAGCGCAGCCGCGACCTGTACCCGGTCGACGACCGCGTCACCGACGAGATCGGCCTCCTCGTCTCGATGATCCGGGCGGCAGCCGACGACGCGGACATGGCCGCGAAGCTGTTCGTGGAGGACCACCACCGCGAGATCAGCCACAACATCAACCCCCGCAAGGGCCCGGCTGCCGAGTCCATGTGGAACACCCCCCGCTGACCCCAGCGGCCTCGAGCACGACCCGCACCACCAGCAGTCGGTGGCCGACCCCGAACCCGGGGCCGGCCACCGGCTGTCCTGCTGCCCCTCTCTTCCTCGCCGACCCGCCCCTCGCCTGCGCGAACAGGAGCCCTCCCCCATGTCGATGCGTCACTGGGACTGGTCGCTGCCCAGCGGCCACACCACCTTCCTCGGATACGCCACTGAGACGGCCATCACCACGGTGGCGCTCGCCCCGATCACCGGACTGCCCTGGCAGGCCGCCGCTCTCACCCTGGGCGGCGCGGCCGCGGCTGGAGCCGTCCACGACCTGCGCGCGGGCACCACCATCGGCACCATCACCACCCGGGCCGTCTCCTGGCTGACGGCGACCACCTGGGCGTCCTGGGCGCTGGCGACCGCGCCGCTGACCTCCACCGGCTGGGCGACCGGCCTGGGCCTGGCCACCGTCGGCATCGCCGCGAACGCGTCCGCGAACCGCACCGAGTCCACCCGCTCCGAACGCAAGAAACTCCTTCAGCTGCGTCGCGACTCCGTCGGCATCCTGCGCGACTGGGAAGGCCGCATGGCCCGCGTCGCCCGGATCGAGAAGTGCGTCGGCAAGGACGTACAGCACTGGCCCGGCAAGGTCGGCTACACCGTGGAGATGGACCTGCCCTCCGGCGGGACCACCGTCGAGGACCTCAACGGCTATGGCCCCAAGTTCGCCGGCGACCTGCGCCTGCCCGACGGCTGCGGCGTCGAGATCTTCCCCGGCGCCAACCGCGGCTCGATCCTGATCGAGGTCACCCTCAAAGACGTCATCACCGAGGACATCCCCTACCCCGAGGACTACTCCGAGATCACCCTCACCGAGCGGTTCCCGTTCGGCCTGTACCGCAACGGCGAGCACGCGCTCGGCGGCCTCTGCAACGACTGCGGCATCCTCGTGGGCGAGACCGACGCGGGCAAGACCAACACCCTGCGCGTAGTCACCGCCCAACTCGCCCGCATGCCCGACGCCCTGATCTGGGCCATCGACACCACCGGCGGCGGCGTCGCCCTCCCCTGGATCACCCCGTGGGCCACCGAGGGCCTCGCCTCCGCGCCGATCGTCGACTGGATCGCGCACACCGACAACGAAGCCCGCCTCATGCTCAAGATGGCCGCCGAGATCATCGCAGCCCGCAAGGCCGGCTACCAGCAGCTCATGCGCGAACAGAAGACCGACAACAAGCTCCCCATCAGCGCGGAGATCCCCGGCATCGTCATCATCTGCGACGAGACCGCCTCCCTGCCGTACGACATCAAGGAGATGATCGACAAGGTCGATCAGGAGGGCCGCGCGATGCGCGTGCGCACCCTCAAGGCAGCGCTGCGCGCCACGCAGGACGCCATCACCGCGATGATGAAACTGATGTCGAAGTGGCGCGTCGGCATGACCGTCTCCGACGCCGAAGAGCTCGCCTACCTCTTCCCCGGCTACGTCAAGATCGATCCGAAGGACGCGCCCGTCGCCGGGTCCGGGTGGAACATGCACACCCGGCTCGGGCCGAAGAAGCCCACAGCGATGAAGGTGTGGCGCCTGGTCGACGAACTGATGGACACCATCTGCGCAGCCACCGCCGCACGGCGCCCCAAGCTCGATGAGCTGTCCGCCGCCGTCGACGGCGGCGAGCACTACCCGCAGCGGTGGGCGCGCACCCTGCCCGACCTGTACAAGGGGCAGAAACTCACCGAGTCCGCGCAGCACGCCGTCGACAACGCCGGAGAGATCATCGCCGCCGCGACACTGCTCGCCTCCGACCCGGCCCCGCCTGCGGCGGCTGGCACCCCGGCGGCCCCGGCTGCGCCCGTCGGCTTCGAAGGCTTCGGCGGCGCGGCGGAGATGTTCGCCGCTGTCACCGCGAGCCTGGACCCGACCGCCAAGCAAGTAGCCTTCTCCGCCAGCCCGGCACCGGCCCCCGAGGGGCAGGCCGCCGGGCTGGCACCACTCCCCCGCCCCACCCGCCCGGTCGACCCGCGCGAGCAGGGCTGGGAACTCCTGGCCGCCGCAGGACAGACCGGGTACACGCCCAAGCTCCTGCACGAGGCGCTCAAGCAGCTCCTGGGCGAGGCCACGCCCGCCTCACGCACGGTCAGCGGCTGGCTCCAGGGGTGGGCCAAGGACGGCAAGGCCATCAAGGACGACTCCGGGCAGTACACCCGCTACATCGCCCGCGAGGCCGCCGCCGCACCGGCAAGCATCACCCCGGCCGCCCCGGCCGGAGCGAAAACCACGGTGCTGCCCGACGGCGTCGACGGGGCCCTGGTCCTCCAGGCCACCGAGCTGCTCGTCACTACCCAGTTCGGGTCGACGTCGATGCTGCAGCGCAAGCTGCGCCTCGGCTTCGCCCCCGCCGGAAACCTGATGGACTTCCTCCACCAGCTCGGCATCGTCGGCCCCGCCGACGGCTCCAAGGCACGCGAAATCCTGGTCTCGACGTCAGACCTGGACGCGACCATGATGAGGCTGGCCGACGAACTCGGCTACACCACCCGCGACTTGGGCGCGCTGGGCCTCGCGGCTGCCGCCGCTTCGCATGCCAAGGAGTGAACATGGCTGAGACCGCGGACGAGGAGATCGAGCGCCTGGAGGCCGAACGGCACTCCTACAGCGAGACCTTCAAGAACACGTCCACCACGGACACGGTCACGCGCGCGCACCTCCAGGCGGAAATGGACCGGCGCACCACCCGTATCCAGGAACTCCAGCAGCACCAGCCACTGGGCCTCCTCCCCCGCTGGGGACTGCGCACAGCCTCCCTCGCCCTGCTCTGGGGTGCCTGGGGGATCGGCCCCTGGTGGGCCAAGCTCGGCTGCGTCCTCCTCGCTGCGTTCCTCGCCCTCTACAGCCTCGGCTGACCCACCGCACCACCCCGGCCCTCTCCCGTCGCCCAGGACCCGCCCCGCCATCCGGCAGGGCGGGTCCTGCGCGTTCCCGCACAACCCCTCTCCCCCCCGTGCAAGGAGCCCCCGTGGACCCCCGCGACCTCACGATCACCGGAACCACCCAGACCCCCGGAGCAGCGCCGACCGGCATGCCGACCGTCGGCCTCCCTTACGAAGGCCTGGAGAAGATCTGGGAGTTGTTCCCCGACGCCCGCCCGGGCGCCGTACCGGCCCCGCACGGCGCAGCTGGCCTGCACACCGACGAGGAGTACATGGCTCGGGTCTACGACCTGGTCCGCAGGGAGGAAGCCCTCCGCCAGATCCAGGCCCAGTACCAGCAGGCGGCCGCGCACGTCGCCCTCGCCCCGGCCCCGGTCTACCCGCAGATCGTCGCCGCGGCCCCGGCGCCCGCGCTGCCGCCTGCCCCCGAGCCCGCGCTGCAGCGCGCGGTGCCCGCCTACGTGTGGCGGTACAGCGTGCTGTCTCTGTCGACCGGCGGCCTCATCGCGCTCACGGGAGTAGGTATCGGCGCCGCGGCCCCGACCGTTGCCCAGGTCCCCGCCATCCTCACCGCGGCCGGCCAGGTCGTCATGAGTGTGACCGGTCTGTTCGTCGCCGTCGTCCTCCTGCTCGCCCGCGGCGCCAAGGGCGCGGGCGGCGGCACCACCACGGTCAACATCCGCAAGGCGATCTTCCGGCGCAACACGTTCCGCGGCTGAGCCGGGCCGCCTGCCTCGCCCCCCCGGCTCCGCCCGGGCGCCGGGGACGGGACAGGCCGCCCGGTCCGCCGACGCCTCCCGCAGCAACGTCCGCAACACACCGAGCCGCCTGGTCCTGTACCGCCCACCAGACGGCACACCGCGCCACCGAACCCGAAGGGAAACCCATGAAGCGGGAGCAGCAGATCGAGTTCTGGGCCGGCACCTATCACGGACGCCACGACGGCGCCCAGGTCACGACCATCGCCACCGCCACCTTCGACGGCACGTCCACCGTGCCCTACTCCTGGACGTGCACCTGCGGGGCATCCAAGTGCTTCTCCGACAGGTGGGAGATGGACACCAGCGCCTGGCAGCACACGCACCCCACCGGCTGGGCCCGCCTGCGGCAGTGGGCCGCCCGGCTGCTCCAGCCCCGCAGCTGAGACCGCACGCCCTGCCGGGCCGCCCCGCATCGCCGCTCCCCCGCCACCGACCTGCTGGAGGACCGCCCGTGCTCACCCCCCGTCCGCGCCGCCGGATCGGCAGACCGCGCCCGCCGCGTCCCGGCCCGCGCTACCCGCACCGCCCCGACCGGCTGCCCGGCGCCTGGAGCAGGTGATGCCGAGCCCGAGGAAGAAGCGCCGCCGCGAGGTGACCCGGGTGCCGCGCAGTGACGCGGCGCTGCCCGAGTACGACCGCAGCACGGTGCCCAAAGGGCTCGTGACCAGGCGGCAGTTACGGAATATGGGGCTGAGCCCCGGCGCCAACGAGGGCCCGGTCGCGATCCTGCGCTGCAAGCTGTGCGCCACCCGCCCGCAGTGGTCCTGCCGTCACCCCACCCGCGGCTACCTGATCCGCGTCGACCTGGCCAAGCCCAAGAGGATTCCGACGCTCGCTCAGGAGCGGGCCCTCGACCAGGCGATGGCAGCTCGGCAGACCTGTGGCCAGTGTGCGAGGCGGTTCTACATCTGCCTCTCGAAGAAACTCGGCTGCTGCCTGGAGTGCTTCGACGGCACACCCGTCGACCCCAGCAGCCTCATGACCCTCCCGGCCCCGGCCGTTCACCGGCTGGCCGCATGAGCCAGCCCGTCCCGGCCGTCCGGATTGGGACGGGGACCGCCCCATCGGGCAGCCGCAGCACCGGCAAAGACCGGCCGCCCACTCCTTCACCCCTTCGAGCTCAGGAGAGATCCAGCATGCAGCATCGTCCCGCCGTCTTCGCCGCCCTTCTCGGACTGATCCGCGCCGGGAGCGCGATCGGAGATTTCTGGGTCCAGTCCGACTTCTGCGCCCGTGTGAAGGGCGCCTCCGACGACCACCCGGTCACCTACCAGGACCCGGTCACCGAGGAGAAGACGACCCACGGCACGGTCGACGGCCGTAGGGCGTGCCTCCAGCACTGCCTGACCTACACCGCCACGCAGGCGATCGTCGCCGGGGTCGGCGCCCGCGCGCTCGGCATCAAGGTCCACCCGGGCGCCGCCGCGGCCGCGCTCGTGATCTCCTTCGGCACCCACTACGCCGCGGACCGACGCGTCCCGGGCAAGGGCCTGCTGGAGCGGATCGCCACCAAGACCGGCAAGGGCGGCTTTTACAAGCTCGCCGACTTCGGCATGAACGGCGCCTTCCACCTCGACTCCGCCTGGCACCACGGCTGGGAAACGGTCGCGGCCGTGGTCGCCACCACCAAGGCGACCCCCCGATGACCAGCCGCACACGCCTGGACCGGGTGCGCGCCTCGCTCGGCATCGCCCAGCTCGCCCTCCAGCAGGTGCACGACGACCTGAACGCCGACGACGTCGACGCCCGCGAGCTCGCCGCGATCCTGCGCGAGCTCCAGGAGGACATCGACGTCCCCGGCGGCCTCTTCCCGATGCTCGCGCAGGTGGTCAGCACCGCAGCGCGCCGGGCGGAGCAGATCGAGCCGGACCGGGACGGCGACGCCTCCTGCCCGCTGCACGAGGCCGCCGCCCTGATCACCGACAACGCCGGGCAGCGCCTGAACTGGGCTGCCCGCTCCCTCGACCCGCAAGGACATCTCGAATGACCTCGGTGCTGTACCCGGACCTGCCCGAGAACGGGCTGATCGTGCTGATTGGAGCCTCTGGTGCGGGCAAGTCCACGTTGGCCCGCACCTGGCCGGCCTCCCAGGTCCTCTCCCTCGATGGCCTGCGGGGCACGGTCAGTGACGACCCCGGTCGGCAGGACGCCACGGCCGATGCCTCCCAGGTCCTCAAGCTGATCCTGGAGCGCCGGATGGCCCGGAAGATCAATACGGTCATTGACGCGACGAACGTCGAACAGCCCGTGCGGGTGGAGCTGGTGATGGCCGCTAAGCGGCACGGCATGCCGACCGTCGCGGTCGTCGTCGCCACGCCGCTGCCGGTCTGCCTGGAGCGGCAGGGCCCGCGGCCGGACAACCGGCGCGTGCCCGAGGACATCGTCCGCGCCCAGCACCGGGCCATGGTCCACTCGCACCAGCGGCTGACCGCCGAAGGCTTCACCACGGTCGTCTTCGCCGACGCCCTGTACCGCCTGGAGCCGTTCCTCAAGCGGCTCTCGCAGGTGAGGGAGGCCGACCTCGGGCACGACGGCAGCGACGGCCTGGGTGATCTGCTGCTGGTCCGCCGCTTCTTCGGTCCGGAGATCCTGCCGCTGTGGCGGTGGCGGCCGGGCTCGGACCTGGTGACCGGCCGGGACCGCATCGCAGAGATCCGCCTCGGGCAGCAGTACCTCACCCTGGCCTACCGCGACGACGTCGACGGCGAGGGCGACTTCGGCTTCGACGTCCTGCTGCCCTGCCCCTTCGACCCGGAGTGCACCGGGCAGGCGTGGACGCCGGTCTACTCGGTCACCGACCTGCACAAGGCGCTGACCGGCGCCATGGACAGCGACCCGGACATCGTCTGCACCGTCCACGGCGGCCCCGACGACGTCGACCAGGAGGCCGACGACCCCGAGGGCCGCGCCGACCTGGAAGCGCAGTACGCGGTCGCGTGACACGCGCAGCCGACCGCCCGCACTCGCTGATCCCCGGCCGAACTCCCGGCCGGGGATCAGCGGTGGCACGGCTGTCGGACTGCCACCAGCCGATCCAGGGCGGGGCCGTCGGCCTCGCCGCGCACCGCCGCACCGTCCACACCCCCGCCGGTTGACCCCCGGCTGCCCATCACGATTCAGCTCGACCACTGGCAAGGAGGCACCCGTGAGCACCCAGACCAGGCCCGACACCTTCGCCGCGCTCCGCGACTGCTTCCCTACCGACCTCGCCCTCGCGGTCGCCGCCGTGCTGCTCCTCCTGGTCGTGCGCCCCAACCTCGGCGGCCGCGGCCGCGTGGTCCGTGAGGGCTTCCCGTGCTGGGCCCAGCTCGACGAGGACGGCATCAGGGCCTCCATGGGCCGTGACACCCGGGCCACCCGCGTCAAGACACTGTCCACCATCGCCGTCGCCAAATACCAGCGCCTGACCCGCGCGGTCGACACCATCCTCGCCGCCCTCGCCCTGCTCCTCATCGCCGCCGTCCTCGCGGTCACCGGATGAGCAACTGCGCGTACGCGCTCGCCCTGGTCCTCACCGCCGAGGCGGCCACCTTCGCCGCCCGGCACACCCACCGCACCGACACCGACATCGACACCGACAAGGAGTAGGCCCGTGGCCCTCACCCTCTTCCTCCGCCGCCCCGCCCCCACCGAACCACCGGCCGCCGAGCCCGAGCCGCGGCCCGAGACCGGCGAGACCTGGACACCCGAGGGCGTCACCATCGCCCAGCGCTACTACAACCAGGCCTACGCGGTCGTCCTCGTCTACACCACCGACGACGGGAAGACCGGCACCTACTACGCGGTCGCCTGCCTGGGCTGCCACTTCGCCTCCGCGCAGGACGGACGGCGCACCTACAACACGCGCTACGGCCTCACGCAAGCTGCGACGGCCGCCAACGAGCACGCCACGACCTGCCGCGCGCTGCCTCGCGACATCCCCGCCCGCCCGGACGACAACACCGTGCGCGAGCGGCTGCAGACCTGGGCGAGCGGTGCCCGCCGCCGTGACGAGGACGTCCAACTGTGGCTCTCCGACCTGGCCCTGCTCCGCCTCACCCTCCAGCGCACCGACGACTGGATCACGAACGCGCTCCAGCAACTGGCCATCGACCAGCCGGAGATCCTGCGCACCGAACGCAGCCAGTACAGCGACTACGTCTCCTACTACGCACGCCGCCGCCCGCAGAACTGACCGGCGCCCTCCGTGCAGCCCCGGCCCGCCGGTCTCCCCGGCGGCCGGGGCCGCGCGGTGTCCGCCCGGTCACCCGGACCAGGCGACGGGCCCCCGGAGGTCCCCGTGCCCATGACCCGCCGCTCCCTGATGGACGCCGCCGCTGCGCGTTTCGGCTGGCGCCGCGCCTACGGCGACACCACCGAGGTCGACGCGCTGCTCACCGAGCAGTCCGAGACCGCGTACACCGCAGCCACCGAACACGCCGCGCTCGCCACCGGGAAGAACCACGACGCCCTGGCCGTGCAGCCCGGAGTCCTGGACGTCCGCGGCCGGATCCTCGACGACGCCCTCTACCTGGAGGGCGTCCTGACCGGGGCCCGCAACCGCGGCCTGCCCAGCGAGGTCATCGAGCGCCTCGAGGACGTCGTCGACCACGCCCACGAGCTGACCGTGCTGCTCGCAGACGCCGCCCGCGCCACCACCGCCTATGCGGGCAGCGGCAACTGAGACGCCCGGGACGGCCGCTGGCGTGCGGCCCGGCCGTCCCGGAGCCCCAACCCCCTCCCCCACCAGAGCGCATCCGACAGAAGAAGGAGCACCCCCCCATCATGAGCCGAGCTGTTCGCCGCACCGCCCTCGCCGTCGCCGACGCCGCGACCGAGGGCCTTGGCATGGCCACCGTTGTGATCGGCGGCGCCACCGGAGCCTGGGCGGGCTACACCCAGTCGCCCGAAAACTGGTCCCACGACTGGCGCCTCGTCTTCGCCGGTGGCGTCGCAGTCGTGGCCGCCGTCGCAGTCAACTCCCTGGCCGAGCTGTTCCTGAACCCGCTGCGCCGCCTGCTCACCACAGCCCGCCGCCCCACCCGGCCGACCACCCGCGCACCTCTCCGGCCGCTCCGGCACCTCCAGCCGCTCCGGCCACCCTGGCCGAGGGCCTGGCGCAGGTCGCCGCAGCCACCAGCAACGACGCCGCCTCCCGCGCCGCCTCGGCCGCATGGCGAATCGACCAGGGCGAAGACTTCCTGCGGGACGAGGACCGGTGGCGCGGCTATGAGAACGGCGAGGCCAGCTTCTTCCTCGCGCCCGGCGTCTGGCTCCACTACGCCAGCACCACGAGCAAGTACTCGGATGCCCAGTTCACGCTGCTGACCGGCGACAGCGACCAGCCGGTCCTCATCACCAGCATGGGGCAGATCCACCACCACCTCACCGCGCGCGCCGTCGGCCTCCCCGTCGCCGCTGACCCCGACGACCGCAACGCACCGCGCGAGCCCCTGAGCGCCTGACCAGGCACCGTGCCGTCCCGGCCCCTCCCCGGTCCGGGGCGGGGCCGTCGGCCTCGCCGCGCACCGCCGCACCGTCCACACCCCCGTCGGTTGACCCCCGGCTGCCCATCACGATTCAGCTCGACCACTGGCAAGGAGGCACCCGTGAGCACCCAGACCAGGCCCGACACCTTCGCCGCGCTCCGCGACTGCTTCGCTACCGACCTCGCCGCCCTCACCGGCGACCAGTCGCCGCGCGGCCACACCCCGAACGCCTTCATCGACCTGGTCGAAGAAGTCCGCGACCTCCTCGGAGCGTCCAGCCTCGGCAACTGGCAGGACGCCAGCGAGGACCTGCACTCCGCCGTCAGCTACCTCACCGACGCCCTGACCACCCCCGGCGGTGACCAGCCCTCGCTTCTGGCCCGGGCACGCACCCACCTGCGCGACGCCATCGCGACGGCTGGCTGAACCGCGAGTTGAGCGCACTCTGTGCCGCCCCGACCCCGCCACCGCTGGGGCCGGGGCGGCCGCAGCGGCCCCTCAACCCACGAGAAGCACGAAGGGAGATGGACGTCATGGGCCTGCCCTACTACGAGGTAGACGTCCCGATCAGCAGCACCACCCAGCCCGGCCTGACCGGTGTACACGTCTTCACCGGCCCCGCCGACAGCCGTAGTGCCGCTGTACGGATCGCGCACGAGGTCTACGACGCGGCGTGCGCCGCGCAGGAGGCCGGACTCGAGATCCCCGACAAGAGGCCGGACGGCTGGGGAGCGAGCGGCTACCGGCCCGGCTGGGAGCCCGACTGGCTCTCCGCGACGGCCGGCCGCTGGGACGACCCGTACAGCTGGCTCCGCGTCAGCGACTTCGACCTGTAGCTACGCCCCGGGACAGGCGCTCAAGGCGTCCAAACCAGTTCGCCTGTCCCGGGCCTACCCATCCCGTACGAGACGAGAGGGAGATCCTCAGTATGGACTCCGTCCTGCGCGGACAGGCCCCGAATGGGCAGCGCGCACCCCTACTGACTACCGCCGTCGCGCCGTTGACCGGCACAAGCCCGGCCGTCGGTGATCTGCCCGAAGGCGACTGGATTCGCGGCATCACGATCCGCCAGCCCTGGGCGACCTGCATCCTCGCCGGGAAGAGCCCGGAGAACAGGACCGGCAACTGGCCGTGGCGAGGCTGGGTCCTTCTGCACGCCGGGAAGAAGAAGCCGGAGCCCGCCGTGCTGCGCGAACCGCTGGTCGCCACCGCGATCCGCGGCCGCGAACTGCACCTGGGCGCGGTCATCGGCGTCGCCCGCCTCACCGACTGCCACCCGGACCAGGGGCCCAACAAGTGCACCAGCCCCTGGGCGGAGCGCGGCGCGCACCACCTGGTCTTCGCCGACGTCCACGAGCTCGCCCTGCCCGTGCCTGCCACGGACGCGCTTGCGGCCTGGAAGCCGACGCCGGACCTGCTGGCGCAGGTGTTCCAGCAACTGCCCGCCTTCCGGCCGTGAGCACCCAACGCAAAAAGGAGAAGACGCCGTTCGAGCCGGGCCTGATCCCGGCTCCCGGTGAACTTCTCGTCTGGCGCGACAACCAGCACTTCGACCGCTGGCAGGGCCTCCCCTGCACGCTGTGCGGCCAGCCCACGCCCATGCGCTCCCACTCCGGCGAGCCCGTGCACAAGGTGTGCGCTGAGGACTGGATCACCGCCAACCCCGTTGAGGCCCGCCGCGGGCGGTTCGCCTCCGACACCCAGCCGAATCCCAAGTCCAAGGGCCAAGGCGTCGACCACGCCTGACCCTCCGCCTGGAGGCTCCCATGAGCAGCACTCCACAGAACGACGTCGACCGCGCCCTCGCCTACCCCGAGCCGCCCGCCTCCCCGCTGTGGCACCGCCACGGCGCGAAGGCCCGGCCGCTCACGCTCGCCCAGCAGAAGCGCAACCGCGAGCTGCTGGACATCGCCCAGCGCAAGCTCCCCACCAGGGCCGCATAGGGGCCGGTCATGTTCACCGACATGAAAGAGGCCCTCGCAGCCGAGGGCCTCGAACTCACCCCGCTCGGCAGCGGCCAGAGCGCCGCCGCCTCACTGGTGGTCGCCTGCCACGCCCGCGACAAGGACGACCTCGCCGACCTGCTGGGCGCGCTCGGACTGCCCTGCAGCGAGGACGACCTCGTGACCCTGCTCCCCCACATCCCCACCACCGACACCCCGAAGACTGGAGCCCCGATGCCCATCAACGCTTTCACCGCCACAGCGGTCTCCATGCTGAACAACGGCGACACCGCCGAGCACGTCCGCGAGATCCTCGGCCTGTCGGAGAGCGAACTCGCCGACGCCGTGCAGAACGCCGGACGGCCCGCCCCCGACGCGGACACAAAGGACAGCGCCGGTACCCCGCAGACGCCCGCCGTAGCGCCCGGCGCCGACGGGATCGAGGCCCTGCTCGCGTGGGCGGAGAACCATGGCGCCGCCAGCATCCGCAACCGCGCTGCCCGAGTTCGCAGCGACCTCACCGAGCTGACCGCCCGCCGCGCCGCCGACGCCGCTCAGCGGGCGGCAGAGAAGCGGGTTGCCGCCGCCAAGGCCGAACTCGAGGCCGCGCAGGCACAGTTGCGCAAGGTCAAGGCCGGCGGCCGCGCCGACACCGAGGACCGGGCCTCCGCGCCCGTGGCCCCGGCCCTGGTCCCGAACGGAAGGCGCAGCAGTGAGGAACTGGCCGCGATCCGGGCATGGGCGCGCGCCAGCGGCCACCAGGTCGCCGACCGGGGCACCCTGGCCAAGAAGGTCCTGGACGCCTACGACGCCGCCCACCGCACCAGCCTGGCGGAGGCGAGCTGATGGACACCAAGCCCCTCACCGTGGACGGCTTCCTCGATGCCGTCCCCACCCGCGGCGACGCGCCGCACACCGCCCGCTTCCAGCTGGTCGTCTCCCCCACCGACGACAGCGCGGACGACGTGATCTGGTCCTGCACCACCAGCACACCCGGGATCACGCACGCGCTGCTCACCGAGATCCAGCCCGGCGACCTGCTGCACGTCTCCGGCGTTCTCACCCAGCCCGACAGCGTGGCGGATACGGCCCGGCTCACCGTCGATTCCCTGGAGGTTCTGGCCACCGCACCGGCGCGGGCCCTGAAGGAGATGGTCCTCGACAGGTACGGCGACTACGTCGTGGTGTTCGACGCCGACACCGACGCCGTGCCGGTCTTCACGGCCCTCGGGCAGTGGGTCGGCGTGGCGGAGAATCCCGACGCCATCGGCACGCTGATCGAGATCCACGAGCGCGTGAATGGCGGCGATGCGTGATGGCCACGACCACCGCGCCCTCCCGCACGGTCCTGGAGCGGTTCCCAGCCGGAGCTCCCCGAGGCTCATGGCCGGCGGAAGAGTACGCGGCCGCCCAACGCGCGCAGGGCACGGACGCCCAGGTCGTGATGGACCTGAACGCCGACCAGTTCCTCGTGGTCACCGACACCACCCCCCAGTAGCACTGCCTCGAGTGCCGCGCCCCGACCGGAAGGCCGGGGCGCGGCCTCCCCATTTTTCGAGCAGGAGACCACCCGATGATCCGTCGCTTCCGTCGCTGCGGCCCCGCCCTCGGCGCCATCTCCCCCGAGGACCAGGCCGTCGTCGATCAGTTCCGCACGATGCTTTCCACTCTGCGCCACCCGAAGCCCTGGACACCCGGCAGTGCCCAGGACATCGCTGTGCGGGTCGGCCCGTTCATTGAGCGGGCCCACACCCGACCCGGCGACGACCACGGCCCTGACAAGATCGCCGTCGCCCTGGTCCACCCCGACACACCGCACGCCGCGGCCTACCTCCACGGCCACCAGCTCGGCTACACCAACCGCGGCTGGCTGCGCTGCGAAACCACCGCGATCCTCGGCCTCTGGCAACCCGGCTACGCCATGCTCACCCACGCCGCCGCGAACCTGCCCCTCCCCGACGACGTCGGCATGGACCCCGCCCACTACGGCGTCCACGTCGAAGCCCGCCGTGCCGACGGCACCGGCTACACGCTGCTGCGCCTCGGGCCCTACCCCCAGACCTGGCTGGCCTCCCGCGACGCCGACCTCCTCAACACCGAGCTGGAAGGCCGCGCCGCCCTCGTCATCCCCGGGTTCACCGTCACCGCGAAGGACGCCGTGTTCCACGTCAGCGACCACGACAGCTACACCGACCCGCACGGCGCCGACGTCACCGCGCTCCTGGCCGACACCATCGCGGGGGTGAGCGCGTGACCTCGGCTCTGTACGAGATCGAGACCAGCGAGGGCGACGACGGCACCATGCACCCCGTCGAACAGCTCTGGACGCCTGGTGGCGAGGATGCGGTGGCGAACGGGTTCCTCGCCCACGCCGGCCTTCACGTCACCGGTCTCAATGGCCCCACCGACGATCCCCTCTACCCGGTCGCGTTCCTCGTGCTCGGGCACCAGAAGTGGACCGACACCATCGAGGCCGCCGCCACTTACATGGCCCGGGTCTGCACCTGGCGGAACCTGCACCTCTACCCCGGCGACGACCCGGCGGTCCTCATCCCCCGCATCCCGCGCGCCATCCTGACATGGGGCGTGTTCCTGAAGCATCCACACCCAGACCACCCCTGCGGATGCGAGTGGGACGGCACCTGGCGCATGGTCTGGGCGCCCGCCACCGAGCCCGGTGCCGTCCCGGTCACCGCCATGCGACACCCGGCAGCCCGGGCGACTGACGCTGGAATCCCCAGCCCTGACGAAGGTGCGCCCGCGACCTGGGCGGCGTGACTCCCGAAGGCCCGGCCTTCACACGCAGCTCCAGGCCCTCCCGAGCACACCGCCTGCCCCACCGCACCCGCTCCCCCCCCAGCCGAACCGGGGGGCGCTGCGCGGTCGGTGAGGACGCATCCAAGAAGGCCTGGCCCACCGCGAGCACCGTGCGGAGGCCAGGCCTTTTTGCGTTTCCGACGCTCTCGGGGTGCTCACTGCACGCGGACGCCGTTGATAGCGCTGGGCTGTGCGCTCAACTCTCCAGTTGGGGAGTCCGCCGGGCAGCCGTGGTGACAACGTCCGGGACCTGGGCGGAACGGGCGTCCTCGGGCCACAAGCAGCGCGTGACCGCGTCCACTGCGGAGATCATTTGATTGTGGGTGGGGAAGTCGGCCTCCGGATCGAGGACCGTGGCCGGGGAACTGTGTCCAAGCCCTCGGGTGGTCCCTCGGTTTGAGGGGAAGCGCCCGACCACAGGCATTCCGTAGCGCGCGAGCTGTTCCTCGACACTCAGGTCAAATGCGTCCAAGGCTTCGCCCTCCGGGGCGTACGTGAGGAGGAGCAGACCCGACAGAGGGTGCCGCGGAGCCCATCCACCGAGCTCCTGCTGACGCCACTGCACGGCCGACTCAGCCGCCGTCAGCTCAACGGTCCTGGGCGCGCCCGAAGCCTGGGCGGGCAGAGGCAGATGTCGGCTGTAGGGCGAGGCCTGGTGCACGAGCAGGCGAGCATCGGGCTGGACGAAGTCGGAGTCCTCGACGGGGAAGTCGGTATTGCGGCCGGTCAGGATGATGCGGTCGAATGCGCGCCGGGCATGAGCCAGCGCGGCCGTGACCGCCTGCTCTGTGTGGGAGACCTTCAGCTGCCACAGTCGCCCGGGCGCTGGGGTGAGGCGCAGCCGCCGCCATCCCGGAGTTGTGTCGGGCATCTTGGATGTTGCCCAGACAGGGCGGGTGGGGTCCCCCCAGGTGATCTGGTCCCTGTCTTGGAGCTGGATCACTGCCGCGGCCAGTCCCTGCGTGGCCCAGACGGCCGCGATCTGCTCGGCAACCCACGGCAGCTCGTCACCGCGGACACCGCATGGGCCCGGGTAGCCGAGAAGCCGGACCACCGCACCCTCCCGGCCAGAGACATCGCCCTGCGGATCACCGGAGGTGCAGCGCGGCCGGCTGACGTTGAGGCGCTCGCCGATCGCGGTCAGCGGCCGCGGCCCGGGCACCACCCCGTGAGCAGCGGGTGCCTCCCGGATACTGCGGACGGTCAGTACGCCGCGCCACCCCCACATGCCGGGCCGCGGCGCCAGCCGCACGGTGCACTCCTCCGCGCCGCACGCATGATCCAGCAGGCGCAGCCCACAGCCCACGACATGGTCGGTGAAGACCTCGATCAGCCGTGCCTCGTCGAACTGCGGCCCAGCCACCCGGCGTTCCACGATCCAGTCGAGCCCGTAGTCGGTCATGCGGGTCTCCACCCGCACCCCCGCATAGCCGGCCAGGCTGTCCCACAGCCGCGGACGGCGCAGCAGATCACTACCGATGCCGTACGACGCGTCGAGTCGGCGCACGAGACTGCGCGCGACCGGCTCCGCACGCTTAGGGCCCGGCTCCGGAAGCTGCGGATCCCACTGCGGGCTGTCCCCCGCCGCCACCACATGCTGCTCATGAGCGGCCAACAGCTCCGCCAAGTCCTCGCCGCGGGGCCCGGACATCCACACGCCCGGCGCGACTGTCCGCCACGTCTTCTCGTACAGCCAGGGACGGAACCCGAACCGCAGCCGCGCACCGTCGAGTTCTACGGTCAGCCCGCGCACCCCACGCCAAGGCCCCTTCCTCGTACGGCGCGGCAGCATATCGAGCACCGCCTGCACGTCCTCCGCGCGCGCCACGCGCAGCACCAGGCCCTCGCTGACAGGCTTAGCGTCGCGCACGCCGAAGGGCCGGTCCTGGCCCTCGACCGCGCCGAGGGCGCAGACGAGCACGGCCTCCAGCCGCCCCTGCTCCGGTGAAGCACCGGGAATCAAGTAGTCGAAGCGCTCCTTGGCGCTCAGGCGCCGCCGCGCCACTTCCAAGGGCTCGCCGGTGAGCTGCCCTGCTGCGTTGCTGAGCTGATCGATGTCGTACACGACGTGTCCTCCCGAGCCCCCCGACCTGGGCAGCGAAAGCGCATGTCATGAACAACAGCACGCGAGAAGCGGATGAGGGCCAAGCGCGACGTCGGTTCTCTGCAGACGCCCAGAGGTCGGGTCGGGCATCCAGAGCTGGCCGCGTCCGAGGCCAGGCGAGAAGAACCTAGATCTTGAGCCCGTTGTCCGCCAAGGGATTTCGGCCTCGATTCACCTGAATGCCGGGCAATCTATAGCGAGGAGTGTGCAAGTGCATGAAATCCGTTACGCCCTCCAGGTCGCGTCGAGCCCGTCCTGGAGGGCGCTCGCGGCTCGAGTTCCTCGTTGGCGGAGCATGCAGGGAGGCCCGGGTGGCCGCGAACGTTCGCGGCCACCCGGGCCTCCCTGCATGCTCCGCCAACGAGGAACGGCTGTGTATGTCCGCCTCGCGCTCTGGCTCGGCTACGCGCTGTCCTCATCCGAGGCCTGGAGCAGCCAGACCAAACGATCACGGTTCTCTCGGGACATGTACTTGCGAAGCTGCTGGTCGAACCAGAGGGGGTCGCCCCACGGCAGTGCCGGAGCTGCCTGCGTCACGGGCTCGGCCGGGTTCGTGGAAGCCGCCGAGCTGACTTCCGCAGAAGCCGGCTGGGCGGCCTGTGCGGGAACGACGACGTCGGAGGCCACGTCGCTTCCGGCTTCTGCCCCACTGCTGGCCTTTACCGCGGTAAAGGCGGGGCCCGTAGCCTTCTCGTCACTGACCCGCGGCTGCGCCTTTACCGCGGTAAAGGCCTCCTGCGGCTCCCCTGCCGCTGACGGGGCTGCGCCCTTGTCCCGGGGCCTCTTACCACGCGGACGCGGCTGGGCCTTCTCCTCTCGGCGTTCGGTGTGCCGCTGCTCCCAGGCAGCGAGCTGCCCGTCTGCAGGCAGTTTCACCAGCGACCGCGTCTCGCGCACCGGCAGCTCGCCGGAGCTCACCAGCGCCTGGAGTTCGGGCACGAGGTTGAGCAGGTACATCTGCTGGGTGACCCAGCCCGCCGACTTGCCGTAGTACTCGGCGACCTTCGCGTTTCCGCCCAGCTCCTCAGCCATGGTCTGTATGCCCAGGGCTCGCTCGATCGGGTCGAGGTTCTCCCGGTCGTCGTTCTCGGAGAAGACCGCGTCCAGGAAGTCGGCCCGTGACTTGGCCACGTCGTCGTCGACAACGACGTCGAGGGTCGGCAGGCCCGCGGCCCTGGACCCGCGGTAGCGGCGCTCCCCGTTGGCGAGAACGTACTGGGCGGCGCCGACGTTGTCCGCTTCAGTCGGCCACAGCTCGAGGTATGCCTCCCGTGTAACGGCCACGGCGGGCTGCAACTGCTTCTTGCCCAGACGCAACCCGAACTCTCTCAAGTCCTGCTCAGTGCCGAAGTTGCGGCGCGGGTTGAAGCGGGTGGGCACCAGCTGATCGAGCGGAAGCGTGCGCAGACGGCTGTCCGGGGCACCGGTCGTCGGGGCACCCGTCGTGGCGGCGACAGCCTGACGGCGCGCGCTGACACCACCCCGTGTCCTGCTGAAGGACGCTCCGGTCCCCAACTGGTCGGCTACACGGCTGCTCATGAAATCTCCCTAGCCAGTGCCCGCATGGTCGCCGCCTGCTCGCCGCGCGGAGCGAACGTCAGGAGCGGTTGCTTGACCCGGACGGCCTTGCGCTGGTCCGTCAGGTCACCGATGACGGCGATCACCTTCGGGTCCTTTATGTCGATCCACGCCTCGAGGGACGATGTGGCGATGAAGCCGCGGCGCGGGTCGTAGAGGTTGACGACGATGCCGAGGTAGTCGACCTCCACGCCCATGTCGTTGCGGAGATCCTCGATCTGCGTGATGAGGAGGTCGTAGGCGTCGGCGCTGCTGTCCTCGGCCTGGACCACGATGAGCGGACCGGATTGGCCCGCAGCCTCCTCCTCACGACGGCGCCCGTAGTAGATCGCGGCGTCCATGCTGAGCCCGAGGCTCGGCGGGCAGTCGACGATGATCTCGTCGTAGAAGGGCTCGATGGAGGCCAGCGCCCGCTCGAGCGCGGCCTCGCGGAACCGGACCTTGGACAGCGCCACGTCGAGCAGGAACCCGTCCTGGCAGCCGGGCAACAGGTCCAGGCGGCCGCCGTAGCGGTCGTCGGTGATGGGGACGATGAGGTCCCGGATATCTCCCTTGGCCTCGCCGGACATGTGCTTGCTCAGGCTGTCGACGTCGGAGTCCATCGGGATCTCCTCTTGCCCCAGCTGCTTGGTGAGGTGGCGCTGAGGGTCGTAGTCGACCAGCAGCGTCCGCCGTCCCAGACCGGGCAGGTCCTCGACGGCCAGCGGGTCGTCCTGCTCGCTCTCGGACAGCTGCGCGGCGAAGTGCCGGGAGATCCGCACAGGGCTGAGCGCCTCGGGGTCCTCAGCGAAGGCCTCGCCGAGGCCGGCTGTGACCGCGGTCTTGCCCACGCCGCCCTTCTGGTTGCACACCACCCGGCGGCGGGGGTGTTTCGCCCGCTGCACAGACGGGGCTGGGTTCTTCTCCAGCCACAGTTGCACCGACTGAGCGAGTCCTTGGGTCAGCGACAGACGGCGGTCGGAGGCAACCTGGCGGAACCCACCCCATTGGCCGTGGGGGAGGAAGGTAGAGAAGGAGTCGGCGCCCGTGGTGTCGACGGTTCCCGGGGCGGAGGCGAGGGACATCCACGCTTCGATGCCCTGCTCTACCGCAGCCTGGATCTCGACTCCGTGTTGGGCTGCTCTGACCTTGAGGTTCTGCCGGAGCCATCCCGGCAGTTTGGAGACGACCTTTTCGCGGTCGTTCGAGGAGGCTGGAGAACTCATGCGGGCTACCTTACTAACGTTCAACATCAACATCACTAACGACACGTTAGGAAGATTCTCGCAGGCTGGAGTTCGGGGGCCTTTACCGCGGTAAAGCCACCACGAGCTGCGCCGTGCTTCCCACCTGCCTGAGCATGCGTCCTGTCTCAACGAACTGAGCCGGCGGCGGTTCGTCTCAACGAAGTTGGTCCGCCGAGGTCAGCCGCCTGCCGTCGACTGGGTTCGTAGAGACAGAAGCATGGCAGCCCGCTCTGTCCAGGTGAGGCCGCAGGCCGTCCCGTGTGGTGCCTCACCGACTTACCACGGGGGATTGATGCACCTCTGTGACCATGGTGGGCGAAGTGTGGTGATCTTCGTGGTGAGCTCAGCCGGTCATCATCCGCACGTGGGCGCCGATGTGCCGTGCGGAGAGGCTGTCGCGTGCTCCGTCAACGGGCAGAGCCCGGGGGAGCCGCAGTGAACTCCCCACGGCTTAGCCGCACATGAAATTGTGAACGCTGCTCATCAATGATGGGGGAGGAGCGGCAGTGACCGCAGAGAAGGCGACGGGCCCGATGGTGCTCACCCGGGCGCATCGGATTCTGATCGGGGTCGTCGTCTTCGGTGCGGTGGTCATCGCCGGGATCGGTTTCGCGGGGTCGTACGCGGCCGTGCGGGAGCTGGCCGAGAAGAAGGGCTTCGGCACCTTCTCGATGGTCTTCCCCATCGGCATCGACGCGGGCATCTGCGTCCTGCTGGCGCTCGACCTCCTGCTGACCTGGATCAGGATTCCCTTCCCGCTCCTTCGCCAGACGGCGTGGCTGCTCACGGCGGCCACCATCGCCTTCAACGGCGCGGCGGCCTGGCCCGACCCGCTGGGCGTCGGCATGCACGCCGTCATCCCGGTGCTCTTCGTGGTCGCGGTCGAGGCGGCCCGGCACGCGATCGGGCGGATCGCCGACATCACGGCCGACAAGCACATGGAGGGCGTGCGCATGACGCGCTGGCTGCTCTCCCCCGTGCCGACGTTCCTGCTGTGGCGCCGCATGAAGCTGTGGGAGCTGCGCTCCTACGACCAGGTCATCAAGCTGGAGCAGGAGCGCCTGGTCTACCAGGCCCGCCTGCGCTCCCGCTTCGGCCGCGGCTGGCGCCGCAAGGCCCCGGTGGAGTCCCTGATGCCGCTGCGCCTGGCCCGCTACGGCGTCCCCCTCGCGGAGACGGCCCCCGCGGGCCTCGCGGCGGCCGGCATCGAACCGCCCGTCCTTCCGCCCGTCCAGGCCACGGCCCAGCAGCCGGAGCTGACGAAGGCCGAGCCGGTCGCGGCCGGGCTGCCTCAGCCGGAGTCCGCGCAGCGGGAGTTGCCCCAGGCGCAGCCCGCCGCCTCGGCCGCCCCCGTCGCCCTCGTCAAGGACCCGGCGTCCGGGCCCGCCCCGGAAGCCGTCCCGGACGTCACCCCCGAGCCCGCCCCGCAGCCCCCGGTCAACCACGCCAGCCCTTGGTTCGCCGCCCAGCACCCGCCGCAGTCCCCCAACGGTGAGGGCCCGGTGTCGTACGACCCGGAGGCCCCGTACGACGAACGGCACGAGGCCTACGAGGGACAGACCGAGCAGCAGAGTGCCGATGAACAGTTGGCCTATGACCCGCGGCACGCGCAGGGCCAGCGTCACGCCCCGAACCATGAGGAGTCGGCCGCTGCTGGTGGGGGAGTGCCGCAGCCGGCCGGGCATCGTTCCACCTCGCACGGGAATTGGAACGATGCCCGGGGCGCTGCATCGCCGCCCTTGGAAACGGCCAGTCACCCCTCGTTCCAACCGCGCGACACTGAACCTGCCGGAACACCCGCCGACCGTACCGGTGGCAGCGGCCGCACCGTCGTGCAGATGAGGATCCCCTCCGGCTCCGAGGCCGACACGCCCCACACGGAACCGTCCGACGAACCGCAAGCCCGTGGTGACGGGCCGCGTGACGGTGAGACGGCCGAGGCCGACCCGACGGCGCCGCCGAGCACCCTCAAGGGGGTGGAACTGGTGGCGCACCACTACCGCCTGATGCCGCCGGAGGTCGTGCAGATGTCAGCGAACGAACTGGCTCCTCAGCTTGCCGAGCAGACCGGATACGCGGTGGGCACAGTCCGCAAGTACATCGGACAGATCCGCGCGCAGGCGGCCGCCATCCAGGCATGAGCCCTGCAGCGCCCGTTCCAACACCACCTGACAAGGGATTCGCCCCACCGAGTTTCCGCAGCGTTGGAACGCCGCCCTTCCGGGAGTTGGAAGCGCTGACCTGCGATTTTCCAACCCGAGCAAGGGCTTGGCGATGGAGAGTGGCCGCGTCACTCGCAGCCCCGGCCGCTGACGCCTGCGAGGTTTGGCGCACCACCATCCGGTGGGGGAGCCCGACCAGCGGACCGTTTCAGGCGACGCAGGGGCACGCGATCGGCCGTCGTTGGAACATGGCCGGGACCGAGTTGGAATTCCACAACGTGGCCCCGTCGGTGCTGGAACTCCACCTGGAATTCCAGCACCGACGCGGACCCGCGCTCACCGGTCATGCCCGAGGACCGTCGCCCGGGGACCGCCACCCATGACCGACGGACGCTCGGCCGAGCCTTCCACGCCCCGGCTCTGCGACGGCCCGCTGAACACCCTCGCCAGCCCATACCCGATGGCATCGCACACGAGCGGGGGGGCAGTTCCCGCGCAGACAGTAAGCGGGCTCCGGTACCGGTTCTGAACTGCGGTGGTGAATGGGCGGGAACCGTCACTTACCACGGCGACAACCTCCGCCCGGCTCGGCTTACCACCAGGTCACGGGCACTTACCACGTCTGGCCGGGCCAGGAGTTATGCCCTTGTGACGGCTGCGGGCCTCCGGTGGCAAGCGGGGCGGTAAGAGCGCGGACGAAGAGTGACGGCACCACCTCTCTTCTGCACCTCGAGGAGCCGTCCATGTTCGCCTCCATCCCACGCCGGCCACGGCGCGGACCCCAGCAACACGAAGACCCACCCGGTGCGCCACGCACCCGGTCGCTGCCGGTACGCCGTACCCAACTGGTCCGAGTAGCGGTGTGGGTGGCGGTTGCCGCCGGGCCGCTCGCCCTGGTCGCGAGCTGCGCCCGCCCCGACGCGGTCGTGCGCACCCGCCCGGCACCGGTCACGCAGGCCGACACCACGAAGGAGCCCGTGACCGATCCGGGCGGCTACGCCGAGCTGGTCCTCGACGCGTGGCTGCGCGCCGGGTCCGGCGAGGAGAGCGCGGCCGCGCGGCAACTGCGCGCGATGGCGCCGTCCGTCCAGCCGCCGTCCTGGAGCAAGGAACCTCCGGTCGTCGAGCGTCTGACCGTGGTGCGCAGCGTGCGGCAGGGCAGTGCCGGATGGTCGGTCACGGTCGCCGCCCGGTTCAAGACGCCCGCTCCTCGCAGCAGTGGGGGAGAGGGCGCTGCGGCCGACCGGGCGGACGGCCTGCGGTACTTCGCGGTGCCGCTGCTCGTGAAGGACCACGGCGCCGCGCCCGGCTCGGTCCGGGGCTTCGTCGTGCCCGCCGCGCCGATGGAGGTGAGCGCGCCGCGCACGCTCGAGGAGCCCGACTCCCTGTTCGGCACCGAGGTGCCCGCCGAGTCGGACCTGGCGGTGACGGCCGGGGAGTTCCTGACCGCCTACCTGGGTGCGGCGGAGGGCGCCGACCGCTACCTCGCCCCCGGCACGTCGCTGCCCACCCTGCGCGGCTCTGCGCCGTTCGAGAAGGTCCGGGTCGAGGAAGTCCGCGCGCGACAGCAGACGGACGGCAAGGCCAGCACCGACGGCGCGGCCCGGCTGCAGGTTCAGATCACCGCCAGCGATGCCGACGGCGGGCAGTGGCCGCTGTCGTACGCGCTCAACCTCGCATCCCGCGACGGGCGGTGGGAGGTCCTCGCCCTTCAGTCCGGTCTGGAGGATGCCGCCGAGCAGAGCAAGCAGCACGCCAAGCGCTCCGCCTCCAATGCCGTGCGGCCGACCCCGGCTGTCGTACGCGCCTCCACCGTCAGCACGGCCTCCCAGGAGGGACAGCGATGAACACGATCACCCTCGCGATCGAGTTCGAGGACATCGGCAACAACCTCTTCGGCCTCGGCACCGGCTGGGCGACCAAGGCCCTGAAGCTGGGTCTGCTGCTCATTGTCGTCGTCACCGTCATCAGCAAGTTCAGCCTGAAGGCGGGCATCGGCGCCCTGATCGGACTGATCCTCGCCAACGGCATCTACGGCGCTCGGAATGACCTGTCCGAGTCCTTCACGGACTTCCTCATCAGCTCCCAAGGCTCACCGGCACAGCACGCCCCGCGGTACCCCGGCGCAGGACCGGACACGCAGGCCCCCGGGGCGGGCGGAGGCGGTGAACACGCATGAGCACCGCCACCGCCATGCGCATCGGACGCACGTACACCCGCGCCCGCCGTCACCCGTGGGTCATGGGAAAGATCGGCGACTGGACCCTGCCGCTGGGCCCCTACACCCCGGCGCAGCTGACGATCGCGGGCGTCGGCATCTTCGTTCTGATCAAAACGTTCTCGTGGTGGGCGCCCCTGGGGCCCGCTCCCGTGCTCGGGCTGGGGGTTGCCGTGTGGCTGGCCCGCGCCTCGCGCATGGGCGGCCGCTCCCCGCTGTGGGTCGCCTACGGCTGGGGGCAGCGCGCCCTGCAGCCCGCCGGCGGCCGGATGAACGGACGCGCCGTGCGCCCGGCCCGCCCGCGCGCCCTGTACGGCAGCTTCCTCATCGAGACCACGTCCGGTCCCGCGGCCGCCGAACCCGCCGCCCCACCTCGCACCCGGCCCCGCACGGCACCGAGCCCCGCGCCTACCGCCGGGCCGGGGACAACCAGGCCGCCGCGCCGCCGGATGTGGCAGCGCACGGCCCGGCCGGGCACGGCGATGCCCGTCGCGCGCCCGGCACCGACGCCGCTGCAGCAACTGCTGCGCGAGCAGCAGGAGGGACAGCGGTGACGCTCGCGATCCGGCACATCGTCGACAACATCGTGTGGACCAACGCGGGCACAGTGTGGGGCATCTGGACGGTCACGCCGCAGGGCTCGCGGTACATGGCCGAGCGTGCCCGCGAGGAGCTGCAGCACCGCATCACTTCCCTGGTCCGCTCGCTGCCGGGCGCGGCCCGCCTGTACGGGCTGTGCGCCCGCACTGATCCGGGGGAGGTCGTTGCGCGCACCATCGCCGGGATCGACTACCGCAGGCGGCCGCACTGGGCGGAGATCGCTGACGCGCAGCTGCGGCTGCTGGCCGGGGAGGACCTGGACTCTCCGGTGGAGATGCACCGGCGGACCCTGTGGCTGGCAGTGCCGCTGGAGGCGGGCGGGGCACGGGCAGAGGTATCCGCGGCGCTCGCCTCGGCCTGGGGCGAGCTGTCGGCGATGCTCGGCCTGCCCCCGGCCCCGGTACCCGCGCACGAAGTCGAGGACTACCAGCAGCGGGCCCGCCAGCTGGCGGCCGAGCTCGGCGGCGGCCTGGACCTGGTCCCGGCCCGCCCGGCCGAGATCGTGTGGATGCATCAGCACGCGCTCGCACGCGGCCTGGACGAGTCGCTGCTGGCCGAGTCCGAGCGCTCCAGCCTGCGGGGCAGCCGCGTGGTCAGCGGCGTCCTACGGGCCCCCTCCCACGCCGACCTCGGGCAGGTGCGGCTGCTGGAAGGCGGCCACGACGCAACCGATGCCGCCCCGGTGAAGGAGGCCGCCCGCCCGGGCGGCAGCACTACCCTCGGCAGCGCACGGCGTGGCCGACGGCGTACCCGACACCAGGCGGGCCGACGGTGGCTGCAGGTCGAATCCGAGGCTGGAACCTCCTATCAGGCGCACCTGGCGCTGGCGGAGATGCCGCGCCGGTTCACCTCCGCGAGCGGCGACTTCCTGGCGCACCTGGACCGTCTGTCTTTCGGCGTCGACTGGGTCGTCGACCTCAAGGTGGTCCCCACCGAGAAGGTGATCGAGGAAGTCAAGAAGAAGAAGCGCGATCTGGTCGACCAGGCCGAGCAGTACTCCGCGCAGCGCGCCACCGGCCTGCCCGAGGACATCCACGACGCCGCCGAGGACCTCGGCGACCTCGGGGCGCGCGCGTCGCGCACCAGCGTGGAGGTCGAGGTCCAGTCCGTGACCGTCATGACGGTGTGGGCCGACACCCCCGCCGAATGCGACCGCCGGGCCGGAGCCCTGCAGGCCCGCCTGAAGGGCGCCAACTACCGTCTGGTGCGCCCGGTCGGCGGCCAGGAGGAGCTATTCACCCTCACCCTGCCCGCCACGGCGACGCCGCCGGCCACCCGCCAGTACGTGCAGCACCAGCTCGGCGAGGACTGGGCCATGCACGGCGCGCTCACCGGCCACAGCTTCGGTGACCCCACCGGCGCGATGATCGGCTTCAGCCAGGACGTCGGCACCGTCACCCCCACCCTGCTGGACATCGCCAACGCGCCCACGCAGAACGCCTCCGCGTCCTTCGGGATCGCAGGCGACCTGGGCGGCGGCAAGAGCGTCCTGCTCAAGATGATCGCCTCCGCCATCGTCGACCGCGGCGGCCGCGCCATCGCCATCGACCGCACCAAGCGCCGCGAGTGGGCAGCCTTCGCGGCGAGCGCCGCACCCGGCCGCAGCCAGGTCGTGGACGCGGCGAAGGCGGAGCTGTCCATCGACCCCCTGCGCGTCTTCGCCGACCCGGCCGTCGGGGCACGGTACGCGCTCAGCTACCTCACCGTGCAGCTCGGCGTGGGGCCGATGACCGAGCACGGCGCGCTGCTGAAGGCAGCCGTCAAGCAAGCGGCCGCGGCCACCACGCCGTGCATGGCCGAAGTCCTCGTCGCTCTGGCGGAGATGGCGGCGGGGGAGGGGCCGCGTGCGCTGCGGGCCGCCTCGCTGGTGGAGTGGCTGCAGGTCGCCGCCGACGAGCCGCTCGCCGCGAGTGTCTTTGATCCCGACCTGCCGCCGCTGGACCTCTCCGCGGACGTTTCCAGCGACTTCGTGGTCATCACCACGAACGGGCTCACCCTGCCGCCCCGGGAGGCGGTGACCAACCCGGAGCTGATGCGCAATCAGCCCTTGGAGGCCCTCATCGGCCGCGCCGTGCTCTACCTGATCGCCGCCATAGCCCGCGAAACAGCGTTCACCGACCCCCGGTTCACGCTGATCCCGCTCGATGAGGCGTACTGGCTCACCTCCTCCGCCGAGGGGCAGGCCCTGTGCGACGAAGTCGTCTTCGACGGCCGCAAGCACGGCGCGGGCGTCGGCCTGGGCTGCCACGATGTCCGCGAACTCGGCACCTCCACCGGGCGCGGTCTGCTCGCCTACCGCTTCCTATCCCGCACCGCCGACCCGGTGCTCGCCGCCCGCGGCCTGGAGTGGCTCGGTCTGCCCGGTGACGACGAGGACCTCCTGCGCATCGTCACCACCGACCTGAGCCCGTTCGGAAAGGCCGAGCGAGCGGGGGAGTTCCTCGGCCGGGACCCGCGCATGCAGATCGGCCGCTTCAAGGCCCTGGTGCCCGACGTGGACCGCGTCTTGAACGCCATCTTCACCACCCCCGAGGACACCCGCCCGCCGGCCGGCCCCCAGCCCGAGCCCACCTCCACCTCTGCCGTCCTGTCTGTGCTGCCGACCGCCGGGGGCCCTGATGCCTGACACCTTCTCCACCGGCCCGCTGCGCCGCTGGGCCGTGACACTCACTGTGGTCCTGGCCGCGGTCACGGTCGTCAGCGCCGTGCTGCTGCTCCCGCACCTGCTGCTGCCCCGGATCGGCGACGCCTTCACCTCTCCTCCCGCGCACCGCTCCGCCCCACCGCGTCCCGCGGACGGCAGCGACGCCTGCCAGCTGGTCGCCGGCCCCGCGAAGTCCTTCTGCCAGCGCGGTGAGCAGGACACGGAAGTCGCGCCCACCCCGGGAGACCGTGCCGGGGTCAGTGTTACGAGCGCGATCCTGCTGGCCCCCGCCGTGCTCGGCGTCGCGGTGATCCTGGCCAGCCGCCGGAGCACGTCATGACGGCCGCCGACCGCCGCCGGTGGACGAGGGCCGGGACCGTCACCGCCCTGACCGCCCTGGTGCTGGTCCTCAGTACCGCCCCGTCCTTTGCTGACACCGGCGGCGGCTCCGGAGGCCTCCTCGCGCCGCTCGACGTCACCACCAGCGAGGGCGCGCCGCTGTCCCGCTACGAGCTGACGGCCAGCGACGACGGCCCGATCGCCACCGTCATGAAGTTCCTCCTCTCCGGGATGTTCGCGCTCTCCCGCACCATCGTCGGCTTCGACTGCTGGCTGGTCGACTGGGCCTACCGCTTCCCGGTCCTGGAGAAGATGGCCGGCCCCGCACAGAAGATCTCCGACGCCTACCAGCACGACATCATCGGACCGCTCGGCATGGCAGCAGCCTTCTTGGCCTGGGCCTTCACCTTCGGACTCATCCTGATCATGCGGGGAAGGGTGGCCCGCGGCGCAGGCGAGATCCTGCTGACCCTGCTCATCGCCGCATTCGCCGCGAGCACCCTCGTACGCCCCTCGATCCTGCTGGGCCACGACGGGCCGATCCAGCACACCCAGCGCGCCGCCCTGGAAGCCGCATCGATCACCGCCAACGGCGGCGACAAGACCAAGGGCGCCAGCCCGTGCGACCTCCTCAGCGGGCCCGCCCAGACCACCTGCCGCCAGAGCGAGAACTCCTCCTCCGGTGCGACGGCAGCAGAGAAGAAGCGTCAGCGCACGGCGGCATGCGCCTCGGTCACCGGTCCGGCCCGCGCCACCTGCATGCAGTCCGGACGGCCGCTGGCCGCCGCGGACGTGTCCAAGCCGATCACCCGCACGCTCACCGACACCCTCGTCGTGCAGCCCTACATGCTGCTGCAGTACGGCCGAGCCATCGACCAGGACAGCCCGCTCTACAAGACCCACAAACGCCTCATCAAGCCGCCCAAGGACAAGGAAGACCCCTGCAAATGGGTCTACGGGCCCGCCAAGGACCAATGCGACCAAGGCGAGGGCGAACACGGCGCCCAGCGCGAACTGGACAAGCAGGGCAAGGAAGGCAAAGCCGCCGCCGACTATATGGAGACGGCCACCTGGGAGCGCCTCCTGGGCGCCTTGCTCGTCCTCCTCGTCGTCATCATCATCTCCGTCGTCATCCTGGCGATGGTCATGGCCCTGTTCGTCGCCCAGTTCGGCTGTGTGATCGCCGCCGTGTGCACCGGAGTCGTGTTCGCCTGGGCCCTGCTGCCCGGCCCCAACCGCTACGCGCTGTGGAAGTGGGTCGGCGTCTATGCCTCCGCGTGCATCGTGCTGTTCGGCGTCGCGATCTTCATCCCCCTGTTCGGTGTCGCCGCCCGGGCCCTGCTCGCCGACAACTCCACCCCGATGATGGAGCGGCTACTGACCCTCGTCGGCCTCGCCGTCACCGCACTGGCCGGGCACCGCATCATGCTGCGCAAGGGCACCGGCGTCGGGCGCCGCTTCGCCGAACGAATGCGCTACGCCCGCGTCGGCGGCAGCCACATGATGGGCGACCACGCGGCCGCCACCGCGTCCGCGATGTCCTCCCTCGGGTACAGCGGCGGCATCGGCAGTTCACCCGCACACCAGTCCTTCCTCAGCCGCCATGCCGGACTCTCCCTCGGCCTGCGGGCCCTGGGCGATTCCACGGGCCTGCCCGGACACCCCGGCGCTGTCCTGGCCGAGGCCGGAGCTGAAGGCCGCCGCGCCCTGGCCCCTCTGGCCCTCGGCGCGCGTACCGCGCACGCCGCCCTGATCGGCCCGTCCCACAAGGGGAAGCACCCGCACCCTGGGGCGGCACCGGCCGGCGCGCAGGCGCCGGGCGGCGAGCACCCCTCCACACCGACGGTCATCGACGGCCGTACCGGACGCATCATCAGCCGCGGCAGCCCGCCATCCGGCTTCACGCCCTTCGGCACGCGCCTCGAGGCCGGTCTCAAACGCACCCGCGGCGGCCGCGTCCTGGTCGGCACGACCAAGGCGGCCTACTACTCCACCGTGGGCCTGCCCGCCACCTGGACCCGGATCCGCCGCGCGAAGAGCACCCTGACCAGCGACCTGCACCAGGAACTCGGCCGCCAGCGCGCCCACTACGCCGACACCGCCAGCCAGTGGGCCCTCGACACCTACGACGGCCTGCGCGGCGGAACCACCCGCGGACACCGCCCCGACGACACCTCGGCTCCCGCCCCGCTGTTCGACCCCACCACCTACTCCGCGCCGTACCACGAGCCCGATTACGGAGGGCCGGACTACGGGGAGCGCGGCTACGCCGAACCGCCGGTCGTCAGCGAACCCCACACCGACCCGGTTCGCCCGAGCAGCTCCCGCGACGGCGCCGACGACCTCCACGCCGCCCTCGAGTGGCTGCACTCCAGGGACGAAGAGCAGCCCCGACGCCGCGACGGCGCCGCGGACGAGGTCGGGCCGGGCACACCGCCCCTCAACTTCCGCCCCCGACCTGACGAAGACGGGGGAGAGGGCCGGTGAAGACGAAGCTCGGCTGTGCCACCCTGCTCCTGGTCGTGCTCGCTGCCCCGGTCCTGCTCGTCCTGGTCGTCGCGGCCCGCGAACCCGCCGCACCACCGATGGAGACCGTCGGCAAGGTCTCCGGCATCCCGCAGCGGATGCTCGCCGCCTACCAGAACGCCGCCACCCGCCTGCCCGACGAGGTCCCCAAGTGCAAGGGCATGCGTTGGCCGATCCTGGCCGGCATCGCCAAGATCGAGTCCAACCACGCCGGCGGCCGCAAGATCGCCGCGACCGGTGACATCACGCCCCGCATCCTCGGTGTCCTCCTCAACGGCTCCGGCGCCGGAGGCAACACGACTACCTTCAACGACACCGACAACGGCCGGTGGGACGGGACCAGTTCAGGGGAGCGAGCGGTGGGCCCCTTCCAGTTCCTGCCCTCGACCTGGGAGACCAACGGCCGCGACGCCAACGACGACGGCGAGACCAACCCCCACAACGCCGACGATGCCGCCCTCGGCGCCGCCGTCTACCTGTGCGGCAACGGCCGCAACCTCGCCGACCGCTCCCAGCTCAAGAGCGCGATCTTCCAGTACAACCGCTCCGACGCCTACGTCGCCGACGTAACGTCGTGGATCGACCGCTACAGCCAGCTCGGCAACGGCACCATCCGCATCGGCCAGGGCGTCACGGGCGATGCCCGCACCGTCATCAACGCCGCCCTCGAGGAGAAGGGCACCCCCTACTCCTGGGGCGGCGGCACCGCCAACGGGCCCAGCCGCGGACACTGCTGCTCCCCGAGCGGCAAGTCCGGCGCCAACATCACCGGCTACGACTGCTCGGGCCTGACCACCTACGCCTACGCCCAGGTCGGCATCAGCCTGCCGCGCACCGCCGCCGCCCAGGCCCAGCGCGGCAAACGCATCCCCGCCAGCCGCGGCATCGGCGCACTGCGCCCCGGCGACCTCGTGTTCTTCGGCTACGGCAGCGACAGCACCATCTACCACGTCGGCATCTACCTCGGCGACGGACAGATGATCAACGCCGCCCGTCCCGGAACCAAGGTCCGCACCGAACCCATCTGGGACCACGGATACGCCGGAGGAACCCGCCTACTGTGAACGCAATTCCCTATTGTAGGGCCGCATTTGAGTTGGCCTTTTCTCATCGTTCTGTCCTCGATGTGTCCGTTTGGGCAGAGAAGCGCCCGGTCATCCTCGCGGTCCTGGCGCCAGTGCAACTCACCTCTGTTCGCGGCGAGTCCAGTAGGCGAAGAGCGCTGCGGCGAGCACAACGCCAACCACAGCCCCGATCCCGAAACCAGCGAGGCCGCCCCAGACGGGACCAGCCACGTCCGGATCATGATCCCCCCGAAGGATGGCCCCGTAGAACGTCGGGCCCCCGGCTGTGAGCACGCCGAAGACCAGCATGGGTACGCCCGCAAGAGGGTCGCCGTTGCGGTTGCCGCGCACGGCCGAGATCAGCACTGCCGCCGCTGTGGCCGTGGCCAGGGTGACAGCCGCGTAGTACGGGTCGTACAGATCCATCAAGTCCCCCGGGCGTCGTGGGTTGCGAATGCGGACCCAAGGTATGGGGCTGCACCGACAACCAGGACTGATCCATTCCCGTGCCCCGTCAGGAAGTGGACACAGGAAGGTCAAGAACCTACACCTATGCAGATTCCGATTTTGGCGTCCCAGAGGAGGACGAGGCCATGCTGACCTCCATCACGAGGCGCCTGCGCCAGCTCATGCAGCAGATCCGCACACACCACCTTCAGACGCGCAGGCTGACCCGGCATCACATCACCGCCGCCGAGATCCCGGTCCTGGTAGACGCTGCTGGCCACGCCCCGTTCGCCGCACACGACGTGACCCACGCCCTGCGCGGTATCGCCACAACCCTCCGCGAACACCCCGAGCTCTCGTCCGCTGACGCCCTCAACGAGATCGCCGACCAGTGGGACATGGGCGCCCTCACCGCGCTCAACGGCCGGGCTGACGGGAAGAACAAGGACGAGGTGTGAGGCCCTCACCCGCTGTAGATCGACCGGACAAAGCCGCCAAGTGGCCGTTCCTGGCAGCTGCCGCCTGCGTCCTGATCGGCATCGTCCTGCTGCTCCCCGCCGAGGGCCCGCAAGGCTCCCCGCGGGAGTCGGCCGCCTCCACGAACTCGGCGCCCCCACCCGAGCCGGTGGATTCCCGCCGGAAGGCCTCGGCCGCCGCCGACATTCCAGTCCCGGGAGACGGCCCTGGCGGTGACCACGCCGTCCAGCGGCTCTTGGAGCGCTCCTCGCCTGCTGACCTTCCCCGTCGGACCGAGAAGCACCTCGTGTCCCTGGCCTCACGTGCCTGGACCGCCGAGCTCACCGGCGCCGAACGCTCCCAGTGGCCCGGATATTTCTCCGGACAGGCGCTGCGGGCCCCCTACCGCGACGTACGGATCCAGGCCGGGATCGCCCGGTCCGTCGACGGCCGCTCCGATCGTGCCCGTGTCCGGCTCGTCTGGGCGGGAACTGACCCCGCGGGAGAAGCCCAGGACGGCCGTCCCGCCCAAGTCCTGCTGGCCCGCCACAACTCCAGATGGGAACCACTACGCTGACCACCGCCTAGAGATGAGAGCGGGAGCTCACGACTGCCCCTCCCGGGCTAGGGGAGTGGCTCCGTGCCGTCCTGCTCGCCGTCTGCCGGGGCCGAACCGACGTTGAGGCCAACGAGGCGGGCGGTCGGATCAGTGGCGGCGCGGCCGGCACCCACTGTCTTACTGGATGGGGGCCGAGAGGGCTCGGTGGCTGCCTTGGGAATGGCCATGTGGGCGAGGGCGGACCGGAAGACGGACACGTTCTTGGTGCTCATCTCGTAGCCGATGGCCTTTTGCCAGCTTGGCTTCTGCGGGTCGTACACCACCTTGATGGGCGCCGCGGTGCCCTGCGGCCACCAGCCCGAGCGTACGCCGCGCGGGATCGCGCGGGACAGCGCGACGGTGGGGCCGTTGAGCTTGCCGATGACCCTGCGGAGTTTCTCGGCGTCGGCGTAGCCGTCGGCCACGACCAGCTCGGCAAACCGGCGGGCGCCGGCGGGAAGTGAACGGATGTACTTTTCGGCCCTCTCGACGGTCCACTCGGTGTCCGCCGTGACGGTCAGCTCGTGGTGGTGCGCGGCGAGCAGTTTGAGCAACTTCCTCTCGAACTCCTCACTCGCGCCTTCGATGATGATTCTCATGAAGCCTTCCGACGGAAACTTGCCCGGTTCTACGGGTTCTGCATGGAAAGTATGTCCCGCCCAGGAACGCTAGGCCCCCGGGGGCCCGTTGAATCGCTCCGCGCTGACCGCGAACTGGGGAAGGAGGATAGAGTGCATGGACTTCCGACCGGTCGCGCGCACCACGGGAGCGCTTGCTTCGGTCGGCGAGCACGCATGGGGCTGTGTCCAGTGGCAGGGGCCCGGGTCAGGACGGGGGCGAGCTGGCGAGTGCGAGCGCGGCTTCTTGTGCGGAATGATCAGTTACCTGGGCCGACGGCATGACATGCCCGGCCAGCGTCCCGCCCGGCAGGGCTGACCTGCCGCGTCACGCGGCGGAATCGTCATCGAGCGCCAGCTCAGCAACCCACATCTGGGCGGCGGTGAGGTTCGGCGCGGTGCCGACCGCCTGGTAGGTGAAGTTGTCCCATTCCTCCAGGACCCGTGGCTCGTCGGGTCGGAGGTGGCCGGCGCCTCCGTGCACGGGCCGGTGGCGGCGGTAGATGTCCATCGGCGGCCGGCGCCGCTTGTCGTACGCGGCGAGCGGGTCGTCGGTGTTCATGCGCGGGACGGCGCGGGAGGGCTGGTTCGGGGGTCCGGGACGGGAGTGCTTGCCCATGTGTTCGATGCTCTCAGGCCGCGATCGTTGTCGGGCAGGCGGCGGCGAGTTCCTTCGCCCTCGTGCACACCTCATCGACGGCGGCGGTCTTGTACGGGCGGGCCGCCTCGAGCAGGGTGTTGAGCCGGGAAGCGACGAGGGTGGAGTCGATGCGGGCGGCGTCGTCGAGCGCCTGGTGGGCCGCGGTGGCGCCGCGCTCGGCCTCGCCCTCGTCGAACAGGGCGGCGGCCAGACCGACGTGGTCCATGACGCGGACGCGGTCGAAGCCGGGTTTTCTCAGCGTGAGGGCGTCCTCGAAGTGGGTGCTCGCGGGCCGCCTGCTCCGGCCGAGTCCGGCGAGGTCGCGGGCGGAGACCGCGCGGGCCCCGGCGTGTTCGGCCGCGTCGAAGTACGCCACCCACTCGGGGATGTCGTCGCCGAGCCCGTCCGCCAGGAGCTCGTCGGCATCACCAAGGTGCCGCTCGGCCTGCTGCCCGTCGCCGAGTGCCGCGTGCACCCGCCCTGTCTGCGAGGCGACCAGCGCCTTCGTCGCGGGCAGCGTGGCCTTCTTCGCGGCGATGCCGAGCAGGCCGAGGGCATCGGTCGGGTGCCCCAGATAGATCATCTGGTGGGACATGCGGGTGACGATCTCCACCCCGCGGTCGCGCTGCCCGGCCTCGCCAGCGGCGTACGTGCCGTAGCTCCACAGGCGCTGGGCGATGCCGTAGCGGGCGGCGTCATGGCTGACCCATCCCGCGAGCGCCGCCAGGTTGGCGGTCGCCGCGAACGCCCGCCTTTTCAGCTTCGGCGGGACGCCGTCCTGGCGAGCCTCGGCCGCTGCGCCCCGCAGTGGCCGAGGTCTGGTGCTGCGGTTCTCGGGTCAGGGCAGGGTCTTGATCCAGTCGGTGATGACGTCGACGTACTGCTGTGCCATCGGCTCGTGCATGGTGTGCGGGGCGTCGAGCGGGGTGAAGGTGACCGGCTGGCCGGTGGACTCCATCAGGCGGCGGGCCTGAACGGCCTGGATGTCGGTCATCGCACCCATGAGCTGCCCGGTGTCGGGGTCGGTCATGTGGAAGTGGTGAGTGAGCAGCACCGGGGTCTTCACCTGGGCGAGCATCGTGGCGTGATCGACTCCGGCGTTGGCAGTGTCGGTGGCCCACGCCTGGCCCCATTCGGGGTCGTACTCCTTCAGGTGCTGAACCGGGGTCGGGGACGCGCCGGCCTCGGGGTCGCCGTCGCCCATCATGAAGCCGATGCCCGGGTGCAGAAAGGCGGGCAGCTCCTCGGGGGCGGCCTTGACCATGCCGCTCCAGTCCCCGATCGACCACTGTGGGCCCAGCCACTTGGCCCACAGCGCGAAGATCGGCCCGAGCGTCTGCATCATCCCGGGCCCGTACGGCGGGGCGGCCTGGGAGGAGAACAGCGGCGGGTCCTCCAGGATCGCGCCGCGGACTAGGCCGGGCTTGCCGTAGGCGGCCACATAAGCGGTGATGATCCCGCCGGAGGAGTTCCCGGCCACGATCGCGGGACGCTGGATGACCAGGTCGATGAACCGCTCGACGTCGGCACCCCAGGTGCCCAGGTTGTAGCGGCCCGGGGTCCAGGTGGTGCGTCCCTGGCCGCGCAGGTCGATCGCGAACACCTGGAACTGCGAGCTGAGCAGCCCGATCGCTTCCTCATAGCCCCACCAGGACTCGCCCTGGGCGGGGATCAGCAGCAGCGCGGGGGCGCTGGGGTCGCCCTCGGCGACGTAGTTCATGCGGATCTCGCCCAGGTCCACCAGCTGCTCGGTGAAACGGTGCGGGACGAAGGTGTCGGCGCGGTCGGCCGCCTCGGAAATACCCATGGTCGTACTCCTTGCACGCGCGGCAGGTAGCCCAGGGTCATGAGTGGCTACCAGCTGTGATTCTTGCTGCGAGCCGCCCGATCAGCGACCCAGCCCGACCGTAGGACGGATTGAGGACGGTCACTGTCCTCAATCCCAGCCAAGCCGGTCACTCACGCTGCGGGGAGAAGCACCTGGCTGTTCGAATCTGCGAGTCCGACGCGCGCTGTCGAAACTGGTGAACATCTGCTGCCGAAACTCGTGAACAGAACCAGTCAGTGCGTGAAACGCATCATGGCCGCGAATACGGGGGAGTCGGGGAAGGGCTGCTGCTCGCCGATCTTCTCGTATCCCCACCGCTCGTAGACGGCCTGGACCTTCCCGTCGCCCGCTCGTGGATTGACCAGCAGGGTCACCCGCTGTTCGCCGCGGCCTTTCAGCAGGTCTTCATGGAGCTGGTGGGCGATGCCGGTTCCACGCCATTTGCGGCGTACGACGATTTCGTTCAGGGCGAGGGTGCGGGTGCCGTCCTCGTCGGTGTATCCCTCGGGCAGGGGTGTGGTCATCGCTGTCCACCAGCGGGTGCTGGGGCCCAGCGGGGTGCAGTAGGCGAAGCCGACGGGTTCGCCGGCCGCGTAGCCGACGATGGCTTCCCAGCCCGGTGCTGAGCTGTGTCCGGACAGCCGCTGGTTGAACCGGGCTGCGCTGTAGAAGTCACCGACGAGTCCGAAGTCGCGCTGGCGCACCTCGATATGGATGTCCACGAGGGTCTGCCGGATCTCTTCTACATCGCGATAATGGCGCAGCTCGACGCTCACGTGGATAGGCCCTTCTGTCGGACGTGGTCGGCCCATGCTCGGGCCGCGGGCTCGTCAGGCGCAAGATCGGCAAGGCGTGCGGTGAAGACCCGCATGAGTCCTCCGGTGCGCCCGCGCCAGGCATCTGGGGGGATGCGCCATGCGGAGTCGACGGCGGCTTCGAGCGCCTCTTGTTCGAGTTGTGCTCGGGCCAGGTGAGCGAGGGCCAGCGAGCGGTTGCGCAATAGGTCCGGCCGTAGCAGTGCGAGGTTGTGGTGGGCGTGGGCTTCGGAGGCGGCCCAGCCGCCGAGGGCTGCGTGGGCGATGAGTGCGAGGAGCTCCAGTTCCGCTTGGTCGTAGAACCGCATCCACGGCGGTCGCGGGGCCTGTGGGTCGGCGCGGGTGAGGGCGTCTTGGGCGCATCCGAGGCTGCGCTTGACGGAGTTGTGGTCGCGCAGGTCTCCGTGGTGGACGGCGGTGCGGGCGTGGGCGAGTGAGGCGTAGAGCGGGTCGCGGCGGACGGTGCTGGTGGAGCGGGCGGCGTCGTCGGCGGCCAGGGCGTCGGTGTAGCGGCCGAGGTGGCGGTAGAGGGCTCCTGCGTGGCCCCAGACGCGGAACTGGATCGCGGGGTCGGCGGAGAGGCCGGCGAGGGTGACGGCCTTCTGCATGTGCTGTTGCGCGGCGTTCAGGCGGTGGCCGTCGATGGCGGCCCACATGGCAGAGGAGGCGAACGCGGCGGCCAGGGAGTACAGGTGCCCGCGCACCCGGGAGGTGGCGGTGCCGCGCTGTTGCAGGGCCAGGGTCTGGCGTGCGAGCTGGCTCGCGCGAGTTTCGACGGACTCGGTGCCTCCGTGCCGGTCGTCGGACGCCACGACGGCACCGAGTTTCGCGGTGAGCCGCTGCACATCGCTCATGCCCACACGGGAGCGCGACGCTCCGGCGACGGCGGGAGCGGCCGCGGCGAGTGCCCCTCCGGCGGCGGCGGTGACGAAGCGGCGGCGGTGCACGGACGGGTCCTCCTTGCTACGGCCGGTGTGCCGGTCAGGGACGACGAAACCTAATGCCGCCGGGGTTCGTCCGGTGACGGCCTGGAGCGCGGTCCGCTGGACGGACTGCGGCCATCTGGTCTCGCCCGAGCGCCACTTGTGCACGGTCCGCTCGGTGATCAGCCCTTGGCGGCCGGTCAGTTCCCGGATGAAGTCGTTGAGGACATCCACTAACTCGCGGGTGGTCATCTTGAACTCAGACATCCAGTGGACCAGGGCCTCGTTGCGCCTGCGCTCCATGCACCCACCGTAGATCCGGAGCCCCGCCCTCTATTGGTAAAGAGAAAGTCAACTCGACAGGGTGTGTGCACGTCGGACGGAGCCGTTTCGACATAGCCGACCCAGGTGCCACGGCAGTTAGGTACCGCGTAGGGCGCCGCACGCGAAAGAGGCGGCCGCGGCTCCCTGTCAGGGCTGTCCTTGAGCGAGACCACGACCCCGAGGCGGCTCCTGAGGCTCTGGGGCGGGAAGGTCTCGCGCCACATCCGAGAAGAGGGAGAACGAGATGGAAGTGTCCAAGTCCGACAGCACTCTGAACCACAAGCCTGCCCTGGTGGAGGCGCCTGCGGGGCTCACCCGGATCGTCGCGCCCGCGCGCGTCGTCCTGATCGAGGATGTCGAGGACGAAGGGCCCTGACCCCGCCCGTGTAGTCCTGCGCGGCCTGCGGTGCCGGGGGCGATCTCCGGCACCGCAGGCGTCTCGGAAGGTGGTGACTCATGTTGCTTCACGTATATGTCGGGCCGTCCCTGGGCCGGGATGCTCCCGTGCTCGCTGATCCGCGGATCAGGGTCCGTCCGCCGCTGCGCCACGGCGACCTCTTCGATCCCGCGATCGCGGACACCGACACGGTGGTCGTCCTGGACGGGGCGTGGCATCAGACCCCGGCCGTACGTCACAAGGAACTGCTGGCGTTGCTGGCCCGGGGGGTGCGGGTCATCGGCGGCGCGTCGCTCGGGGCGATCCGGGCGGCTGAGCTGCAGCAGTTCGGGATGGTGGGTGTGGGAGCGGTCTTCCGCGCGTATCTGAGCGGCGACATCGACGGTGACGACGAGGTGGCCGTCGGCCAGGCACCCGACGGCGATCTGAGGGCGCTGACCTGGCCCGTGGTGAACCTGCGCCATGTGCTCAGACGCGCCGCGCACGAAGGCGTCGTCACGGCGAGGGCTGCGGAGGACCTGCTGACGGCGCTGTGTGCCGTGTACTACCCGCAGCGCACGATGGCCGCGGTCCGCGCCGTCTGCCGCGCCCACCAAGCGGGCCGGTTCGCGGACTGGCTCGACGACCGGCGGGCTGCCGACCCGTACTTCGGGGACATCAAGCGCGCCGACGCCCTGGAGGCCCTTGAGGCAGGCCTCGACGAACACCTGCCCCGCCTTCAGCCCCGCCCGGTGGCGGAGAGCGGCTACTACCGGCGGTGGGCCAACCACGCCGTGGCCTCCGTGGTCGACGGCCAGCGGCTGCAGGCCGCCGTGCGGGTGGCGTACCAGGCCTTCTTCGACCCGTTCTTCCCCCAGGTGTGGAACGACCTCCTTGAACACCTCTCCCGGCACCCGGCGGACGGCGGGGCGGGTGTGCCGCTGCCACAACGGGTGAAGGCCGCTACGGGTGGTGGTGGCGTGCCCGCTCATGTGCTCTTCCGTCCTGTGCCGGACCTGCGTGATGAGGGCGCCCGCGCGCGGCTGCTGAGGGATGAGACAGCCGCGGACCGAGCCGCGATCGTCCGCTACCAGGCTATCCGCGAGGCCGCACGGCACGACGTGCCCGGATTCTCCGACGAGGCCGTCGACGACAGTGTGGCCCGACGGTCGCTGTTTCGCCTGTGGGACACCACGCCGGATCTGCTCGAAGACGCGGCCGCCGCGCGGGGCTTTCGCAGCGGCGAGGACGCCATCGGGTCGCTGAAATGGTTCATCCCCGGCCTCGTGCACGACCAGGAGCAGCGACAGGAGCGAGCCGATGTCCGGTGAACCGGTGGTGCTGGACGGCACCGTACGCGCCCGCAGCCCGGAGCAGACCTGGGCACTCCTGGAACCCTCGCTGCCCCGGTACGGGATCACCCGGGTCGCCCGGCTGACCGGCCTGGACACCCTGGGCCTGCCCGTGTTCACCGCGATCAGGCCCGCCGCGCAATCTCTGACCGCCACCCAGGGCAAGGGCGCCACCGACACCCTGGCCCGCATCTCGGCCGTCATGGAAGGCATCGAGCTTTGGCACGCCGAACAGCCCCGCACCGCCCACACCCGCGCGGCCGCCCGCGAGCTGACCCTGCCTTATCCGCTCGCTGCGCTGCCGATGAAGGTACCCACCTACGGGTGGGCACTCGACGAGGTCCTCCTGGAGTGGACGTACGGGGCCGGGCTGACCAGCGGGCGCAAGGTGGAGGTGCCGGTCAGCGTCGTGCGACGCCAGGCACAGCCCTCCCTGTGGGAGCCGGATCTGTTCCGGGTGACGAGCACCGGCCTGGCCTGCGGCAACACCCGCGACGAGGCACTGCTGCACGCCATGTACGAAGTCATCGAACGAGACGCTCTGTTCGCCGATGAGAGCGCGCACGGCACCTACCGCACGCTCATCGATCCGGCCACGGTCGACGACCTGTACTGCCTGCGCCTGCTCGGCCAGTTACGGGAAGCGGGGGCGAGCGTCGAGCTCGCGGTCGTCGACAACTCCTTCGTGATGCCGGTCTGCCTCGCCTACCTGTGGTCGCCCGACTACCCCGCCACATTCGCCGGCTCCGGGTGCCACCTGCAACCGCGCATCGCGCTCGCACGCGCGATCACCGAGGCAGTGCAATCCCGCCTGACTCACATCGTCGGCACCCGCGACGACCTGCCCGCCCACAACGACCTCTTCGACACCGAGCCGCCCGGCCTGGACGGCACCTCGCAGAGGCCGTACGCGCCGTGGAACCTGTGGCCCACCCGCCAAGGCCTCCCCGCAGACCTCGCGGGCCAGGCCACGCACGTCGCCCGCCGCATCACCCATGTCACCGGGCACGAACCGGTGGCAGTCGACCTGTCCGAACCCGCGGATCCGGTGGCGGCCGTCAAGGTCATCTGCCCGGGGACGCACTCACGACGACGCCGGGCGGTACCCCGATGATCACCGACCAGCACGACAACATCCGCCACCTGCAGGACGCCTACGACGCCGTGCACACCGCGCGAGCCGCCACCCGCCTCGTCGACAGCCTCTACGCCCAGGCGATGGGCGACGCCTACCCGGTCGAGGTCGCACCCACCAGCTCCTGCGACTGGCCCCTGCTGGGCACGCTCACCGGCACCCTGCGCATGGGCCCGGGCAAGGTCCTGGCCGACCTCGGGTGCGGGACCGGCGGAGTCGGACTCTGGCTCGCGCGCGCCCTGGCCGTCCGGCTGATCGGCATCGACATCTCCCCGGCCGCCGTGCGCCTGGCCACCGCGCGCGCACCCGCTTTCGTCCCCCAGGGCCAAGCCGAATTCCGCACCGGAACCCTCACCGCAACCGGACTGCCCGACCGACACGTCGACACCGTCATCTGCATCGACGCCCTCTCCCGTACCGGCGAGCGCCCAACGGCCCTGCGCGAGCTGCACCGCATCCTGCGCCCCGGCGGCCGCGCCGTCATCACCCGCTCCGTACACCGCGAGACCCGAGGCCCCCTCACCGTGCAGGAGGAAGCGGCCGGATTCGCCGTCGAGCGCGTCGACGTGAGACCGGCAGAACCCCACATGTGGGGCCGCCTGTACGGACTCTGGCTCTCCCACGAGAACGAACTACGGGACGAAGTCGGCGACCGGGAGACTGAGCGCATGCTCGCCGAAGCCCGCCGACAACTCCCACGCCTGCCCGGCCGCAGCGCCCTCGTGCTGACCCTGCGCCGACCAGCGGACGAACAGCCCACCCGAGCCGGTACGCTCCCCACGATCGTCGGGCACGAGAAGGAGCCAGAGTGAGGACTGCCGTTCTGTCGGCCGGGTCATGGGGCACCACCTACGCCACGGTGCTCGCGGACGCCGGGAACGACGTCGTGATCCACGCTCGGCGCGAGGATGTCGCAGACGCGATCAACTCCCGCCACGAGAACCCCGACTACCTCCCCGGCATCACCCTGCCGAGTGGGCTGAAGGCCACCACCGACCCGGCCGCCGCACTCGCTGGGGCAGACGTCGCCGTGATCTCCATCCCTGCGCAGACACTGCGCGCCAACCTCACCGCGTGGGCACCGCTCATCGGCCCCGACACGGTGATCGTGAGCCTCATGAAGGGCATCGAGACCAGCACCGGGCTCCGCATGAGCGAACTCATCACCCAGGTCACGGACCTGCCGATGGACCGCGTCGCGGTGCTCTCCGGGCCGAACCTGGCCCGTGAGATCGCCGCACGCCAGCCCGCGGCCTCGGTCATCGCGTGCGTGGACGAAAAGGTCGCCGAGCGACTTCAGAAGGCCTCCCTGACCTCGTACTTCCGGCCGTACACCAACACCGACGTCGTGGGCTGCGAGCTCGGCGGTGCCGTGAAGAACGTCATCGCACTGGCGACCGGCCTTTCCAGCGGGCTGGGGCTGGGGGACAACGCGACCGCTCTGCTCATGACCCGGGGCCTGGCGGAAACCGCCCGCCTGGGGCAGGTCCTCGGAGCCGACCCGATCACCCTCTCCGGGTTGGCCGGCATCGGCGACCTCGTCGCCACCTGTTCGTCGCCGCTGTCCCGCAACCGCACCTTCGGCGAACACCTCGGCCAGGGCATGACCGTGCGCGAGGCGACAGCAGCCACATCACAGACCGCCGAGGGCGTGAAGTCGGCCGCTGCCCTGCTCACGCTGGCCCGTCGTCACGGTGTGGAAATGCCGATCACCGAGGTCGTCGTCGACGTCATCGACGGCCGGTGCACCGCCCGCGAGGCCGCCGACGCGCTGATGACCCGCACCCCCAAGGCCGAGCGCTACGGAATCTGATCATTCGCCGGTTGAGCAGCTCCGATTCGACAGCGGCGCAGGGCACTGCCGTGTCAGCGAACCCATGAGAGCGAATCTTCGGCACACCCCTGTAGCGGTTCGTACAGGGAGCTACAGTAGTGGTATGGCGAAGAAGCAGATCAACGTCCGGGTAGATGAAGAGGTGTACCTGGGTATCGAAGAACGCGCGGCCGCCGCAGGCATGGACGTCAACGAGTACGCCCGCCAGCTCCTTGCTGATGAGGCCAACGACCTTCGCCACCGCTTCCTCGTCGCCGCGGACCATTTCGCGGGCGAGTGGGCCGACCACTTTGACGACCGCTTCGGCCACGACGGCCACGGCGCCGCCCCGGCCCGAAAGGACGACCGCGCCGCGTGATCGTCCACATCGACCGGGCCTGGCTCCTTGACCTGGCCCACCGCACCCTGCCCGGGGACCCGGAAGTGACCGACTTCGGCAGCCTGCAAGCCGCCGTCGCCCGGCACACCGACAAGGTGATGGACGTCTACGTCTACACCGAGCCGCACCACCGGGCGGCAGCCCTCATGCACCAGCTGGTGCGCGTGCCCGCCCTGGAGCGGCGGAACAAACTCTTCGCCGCCGTTGTCGCTGCTTCCTACCTCAGCGCATCGGGCCTGTTCGTCACCGCCAGCCCCAAGGCGGCCGCCGACCTGGCCGAGCGCATCGACCGCGACGCCCTCGACGTGCGCAGCGCCGCTGCAGAGATCCGCACCTGGACACGGAACTGACAGCCGGTCGGCCGCCACGGACCGGATGACCTGGCACTCCAGCCCGCAGGGCTAGTCACATGTGCACAGGGCAACTTGTCGACTCCCGACATCCAATGTGACCTGTTTCGCCCCGAGTTATGAACGATAACTTCTGGTAGTAGCTGGGAACATCGCTGGCATATGCGTAACCTCATGGCTACTGAATGCGCATCAGCGCAGTTCGGCCAGGCCCAAACAAGAGGGCGTTGACGGGGCACGCTTGTGCACCGTCTGCCTCCGCGAGAAACGGGAGAGAATGTGACACGCCACCCCCATATTCGCCACCGTACTCTCCTGGCCGCTGCCGGAGCCCTCGCCACGCTCGGCCTGCTGACCGCCTGCAGCGACTCCAGCAACGGGACTGCGTCCACGAAGCCGTCCCGAACGGCCACTCCGTCGAAGGCGCCGAACACACCCACCGCGGAACCGCGAAATCCCGACAAGAAGGCCGCGCTCGCGGTGTACGACTCGTTCCTGCGCGAGCAAGCGAAGGCGTACCGCAAGGCCTCCGCCAAGGGGACCGACCTAGACAAGTACGCGAGTCTGGACGCGTTGAGCAAGGTCGAACTCGATCTGGCCAGCATGAAAAAGGCTGGGACCGTCGTCCGGGGCGAACTCGGCCACGACCCAGCAGCGGAGCTGGACGAGAAGGCCGAGACGCCGACGGCCACCATCAAAGACTGCATCGACCTGTCGAAGTACCGGATGTACGACACCAAGGCGAAGAAGGTGAAGCCGCTGCCGTCCGAGCAGCCGTTGAAGTACATCACGACGGCAAAGGTCGAGCGCTGGGACGGCGGCCGCTGGATGGTGACCGACATCAACCCGCAAGGCGGGGCGGAATGCTGAAGCGCGCTGCCGTGGCCGCGGTCGTCCTCGTAGCCGGCGCCGTACCCCTCGCCTACGCCGAGGGCAAGAAGAGCAGCGGCCTGTGCGACGGCGCCGTGATGTGGGTCAAGGTCTGCGCCGAGCAGCGCGTCCGCCAACCTGGCGCTGGCACCGACGGGGGTGGGGGCGGGGGTGCGAAGAGTGCGGCGAATGGTGGGAAGTCGGCTCCGAAGTGCACCTACAAGAAGGTCGTTCCGCAGCCTCCGGCGAACAACCTGGCGATGAAGGACGGCAAACGCCGAGGCGGCAAGGGAGCGGTCTACCGGGTGGTGTGCCCGGAGACCATGCGTGTGGGGACGGTGTGGATCCCGGAGGGCGGCGGTGCTCCGGACGTTCCGGCCATCGATCCGGAGGTCGTGGCGCGGCGTGCCGTGGACCAGATGAAGCTGGCCGGCCCTGACATCGCGAGTCCGCGCGCTGGTGGGAAGTACGTGGTCGGGGTGCCGATGTGGCTGTGGGTGCGTCAGTCGCCGACCACGTTCGGGCCGAACACGGCGACCGCGACGGCCGGCGGGGTGACGGTGACCGCGACCGCGAAGGTGAAGAAGATCGTGTGGCGGATGGGGGACGGCGGCACCGAGACCTGTGCCGGTCCGGGCACGCCTTACAAGGAGTCGTACGGCATGCGGGAGTCGCCGACCTGCGGACACCGCTACACCAAGACCTCGGCGAAGGCTGCGGGCGGCAGGTTCGCGCTGACGGCCACCTCGACCTGGTCGATCGACTGGCAGGTCACCGGCGGTGGCGGTGAAGCAGGGGAGCTGACCGAGATCCGCCAGAGCCAGGCTCAGGTGGCGGTCGGTGAAGTGCAGGTCGTCGGATAGCCCTTCCGAAAGGGAACGAACGTGAGCAAGACGAAAGACCGCGCCGCCGGACCCGTCACGAACGGTATTCCGCTCCAGGGCCTGGCCGGGCCGGTCACACCCCCACGGGTGTCCGCCCGCCGGCGTAGGCCCGGACTGATCGCGCTGTCTCTGGCGCTGATCGCCGCGGGCGGCGCGGGCGTGGTGGTCCTGGTCACGCAGAGCGGCGACCGGACCGAGGTGGTCACCGTGACCCGCGACGTCCAGGTCGGCGAGGTCATCACGGAGGCCGACCTGGGACGTGCGTCCATGGCCCTGGACCCGGCGGTCAAGGCCGTGCATGCCGATGACCTTGGTTCCGTGGTCGGCAAGCGGGCCGCGGTGCAGCTGCGCCCCGGATCGCTGCTCGCCCCTTCACAGGTGACCTCCCGCACCCTCGTCAACGCCGGTGAACAGGTCGTGCCGATCGGGCTCAAGCCCGAACAGGTGCCTGCCACGGCGCTGACTCCGGGCCAGAAGGTGCGTCTGGTGCACGTCCCGGCCCAGGGCGAGGACATGCCGTCGAAGGAGGACTCGACTCCGGAATCGGTGGCCGCCCGGGTCGTCAAGGCGGGCAAGGCCGCGCCGGGCACCGGCGTGGTCGTTGTCGACGTCGCAGCGCCGGACGAGGACGCTGCGCGCCTGGCCGCGTGGGTCTCCTCGGAGACCGTACGGCTCGTCCTCGACGCGCCGGGCGGCCGGCGGTGAGTGTGATCGCGCTGGCCGGGTGCAGCGGCGCGCCGGGAGTGACGACGAGCGCGCTGGCGCTGCTGCTGTCCTGGCCGCTGCAGCCGGGCCGCAAGCTGGTGTTGGCCGAGTGCGACCCGGACGGCAGCGGCGTGCTCTACGGGCTGCTGCAGGGCACCGTCGGTGACCGGTACGGGCTGCGGAATCTGTCCGTGGCCTCCCGCAAGGGCGAGCTGGTCGAGGCGTTCTGGCGCCAGCTCATCGACGTGAGCGCCGAGGACGGAAAGCAGGAATCGCCGCGGGATCGTCTGGTCCTGCCCGGGGTGACCGATCCCGCCCAGTGGGCCGGGCTCGCCCCGGCTTGGGAGGACCTGTCGAAGCTGTTCACCGGGGTCGGCAATCAACCCGCGCAGGCCCACGACGTGCTGATCGATCTCGGCCGCAGCGGCGCGTTCGGCCCTTCGGCGGTGCTGGCACAGCGCGCGGACGCCCTCGTCGTCGTGGTCCGCAACACGATGCGTTCCGTGCAGGCGGCGCAGACGCGTGTGGAGGCCCTGGAGGAGAAGGTCGGCAACATCGGCGTGCTGATGATCGACGAAGGCCCGTACCCCGCAGGAGAAGTGCAGCGCCTGCTGAGGGTCCCCGTCGTGGCCACCCTGCCCCACGCGCCGCGCGAGGCTCGGGTGCTGTCGGACGGTGCCGAACAGCCCCGGAACTTCACGAAGTCGGCGCTGATGAAGGCGGCCCGCTCGGCGAGCACGGTGCTGGAGCAGCGGGCCGCGCTGCGCCGCGCCCGCCTGGCGCCCCGCTACGCCGGGCCGCCCGGAGGGGAGATGTCCCATGCAGGGTAGGCCGGTTCACGCCGACCCGACAGTGCGCCCGCAGGCAGGCGGGCACCCGCTCAGCCAGCGGCTCCAGGCACAGGGCCGCCCGCACGCCGGGTACGGGTCGGCGACGAGTACACCCGCCCCCGACAGCGCGGTGCCGCAGGCCACCGTCGACCACCGGGTGGCCCAGCACATCAAGTCCCAGGTCGCCAAGCAGCGCGAGGAACTCCTCAAGGCCGACCCGACGCTGGATCGGGCCGGCGAGGAGCAGCGCTGCCTGGGCTGGATCAACGAGGCGGTGGCGCTGTGGTCGAACGCCGCGGCCGCCGAGCGCGGCGTGAGCCCGACCGCGGCCGAGGACAACGCGCTGCGGCGCGCGGTCTATGACCTTCTCTTCCGCGCGGGGCGCCTGCAGCCCTATCTGGATGACCCGCGGGTCGAGGACATCTTCATCAACGGCCCCGATGACGTGTGGCTCGACTACGGCGACGGCGAGCGCCGCAGGGTCGGCGCGATCGCCGACTCCGAGGAGGAGCTCCTGGAGATGCTGCGCGAGCTCGCCCGCGACTCCGGACACGGCGAGCGGACCATCTCCACGGCGAACCCGCTGCTCGCGCTCTCGCTGAAGGACGGCTCCCGGCTGCAGGCCATCACGGACGTCAGCCCGACCACGTACGCCGTGATCCGCCGCCACCGGGTCCAGAACGCAGACCTCCAGGGCATGATCGACCTCGGCGCGATCGACCCGATACTGGCCGAGTTCCTGCGGGCCTGCGTGCGCGCCGAGAAGAACGTGATCATCGCGGGGAAGCAGAAGGCCGGCAAGACCTCGCTGATGCGCTCCTTGCTCAGAGAGCTCGACCCCGACGAGCGTTTTGCCACCATTCAGACCGAGGACGAGCTGTTCGCCCACAGCAACGGCTACCACCGCCAGGCCATCTCCCTGGTAGCCCGCGAGGGCAACGGGGAAGTGGGCGCGGGCGGGCGCAGCGCCGGCGAGGTCAGCCTCCTGGACCTGATGCACCCGGCGCTGCGCATGTCGCTGGAGCGGATGGTCGTCGGAGAGGTCCGCGGACCCGAAGTCGTCGCGATGATGCAGGCGTTGACCAACGGCGCGGGCGGCAACCTGTGCACCATCCACGCCCGCCGCCCCGACATCGTCTTCGACCGGATCGCCGAGCTGTACGCGCTCGCCCAGAGCAACCTCTCCGAGCAACTCGCCTACCGGCAGATCGCCAACGGCCTGGACTTCGTCGTGTTCGTCTCGATGATCGACGAGACGAAGATCGGAGGGCGTCGGCACCGGTTCGTCTCCCACATCGTGGAGATCACCGGAGTGGCGGAGTCCGGCCGCCCGGCCACCAACGACATCTTCGCCCCCAACCGAGCACTCGGCGAGGAGCGGGCCGTGCCCACCGGCACGCACCCCGAATGCATCGACGAACTGCGCCGCGTCGGCTTCAACTCCGAGCTGCTGCAGCACCCTTATGGGGCGTGGGCGCAGCCGCTGCCGCTGAAGGTGGTGAGCACGTGACGATGCTGGGGGCCCTGCTCAGCGGGATGACGCTGACGGCAGGACTGACCGCCCTGGTCTGGGGCCTCGTGGGCACCACCGAGCCGAAACAGGACCGGCACACCGGCTGGCACGGTCAGGGTGTACGCGAGTGGTTCGCCGGCCCGCAGGAGAGGCGGATGCGGCGCCGCACACAGGCCGGTGCGGCCGCTGTCCTGTGGCTGGGCATCTGGCTCGTGACCGGAAACTTCGTCGCGGGCCTCCTGATCGGCGTGTCCGTCCTCGGCGTGCCGTGGCTGCTCGCCCCAGTGGCGGCCACGAAGTCCCGCATCCAGCAGCTCGAGGCCCTCAGTGAATGGACCCAGCGGCTGGCCGGACTGCTGCGCCTGGGCATGGGCCTGGAGCAGGCGATGATCACCAGCCGTAAGGGCGCCCCCGACGCGCTCGCCGAGCAGATCTCCACGCTTGCCGACCGGCTGACCATGGGATGGCGGCCCGAGGAGGCCCTGCGGGCGTTCGGCGATGACCTCGACGACATCACTGCCGACAAAATCGTGGCCGCGCTCATCCTGTCGGTCGCCGACCGCGGCCCCGGGCTGGCCCAGGCCCTGGAAGACCTCGCCGCCACCGTCCGCGCCGAAGTCGCCAGGAAACGCGACACCGAAGCTGACCGGGAGAAGCCCCGCACCACCATGCGCTGGATGACTCTGATCACCCTCGCCGTGGTCGTGGCCGGATTCTTCGTCCCCTCCTACACCGCCCCCTACTCCACTCTCCTGGGCCAGCTGGTGCTCGCGATGCTCATGGCCGGGTTCATCGGCACCCTCGCACTGATGCGCCACCTCGCCCACTACCGGCGCATCCCGCGCTTCCTCAGCCGCGACCCGCGCAGCACCGTCCGCCTGCCCACCCCAGCCGTGGTGCCCGAGCACGAGACGGCGGTCGCCCGATGAACGTGATGCCCATGGTCCTCACCGGCGCTGCCGTCGGCGGCGGCATCGCCCTGCTGACCCGCGAACTCCTGCGCCCTCAGCCCGCCTTGGACGCCGCTCTGCGCCGCACCGAGCAGAGCAGCCTCACCGCACTGCCCGAGCCGGACCTGGACCGCGACGAGGTATGGGGCCGCTGGCTGCTGGCCCGCCTCGGGCGCCTGCCAGGCGTGCGCATCCCGGCCCAGAGCCTCGCCCTGCTCGGCCAGGGGCCGGGCCGCTTCATGCTGCTCAAGACCGCGCTCGCCGCGCTCGGCCTGCTGTGCCCGGTCCTGGTGTCCATCCCCTGGATCCTGGCCGGCATCTCCCTGCCCTTCTACGTGCCCGCCCTGTTCGGACTGCTCGTGGCTGGACTGCTGTGGATCACACCGGACCTCTCCGTACGCGACCAGGCCAAACGCGCCCGCGAAGAGTTCGCCCACGCCATGGCCGCCTACCTCGAGCTGGTGGCCCTCAAGCGGGCCTCGGACGCCGGCCCCACCACCGCCCTGGAGAAAGCGGCCGACGTCGGCCGCGGCTGGCCCTTCGTCTACGTCCAAGGTGCCCTGCTGCGGGCTCGCCTGGAGAAGATCCCGCCCTGGCAGGCCCTGACCGACCTGCGCGACGAATACGACCTGCCCGTCCTGGGCGACATCGCCGAGATCATGCGCGGCTCCTCCACCGACGGCGCCGCCGTCTACAAGCAACTGCGCTCACGTGCAGCCGCTCTGAACCCCGAACTGCTCGCCGCCCAGGCCGCCGAGGCGAATGCCGCCAGCGAGAAGATGACCGCCCCCGGCGCGCTCCTCGCCGTGCAGGTGATGCTCCTGATGGCCTTCCCCGCGGTGATCCGCATGCTTACCACCTGACCCCCCTCTCTTGGAGCACGTCATGAAGTACACCGCTCACCACGCCTACCGACTGGTGCAGGAACTCACCGCCCACCTGGAGTCCCGCCTGGAGGAGATGAGAACGCACCCCGACCAGGGCGACATCAGCATCACCACCGTCATCATCTGGGTGGCCTCCGTGACCGGGGCCCTCGTCATCGCCGGGACCATCGCGGTGATCGTCGCCAAGTACAACGGCAAGCTGAACGGCATCTGATGCCCCGGCGTATACCGCAGCCCGCCGCCTGGGTGGCGCGCAGCCGGCCGTGGCGCGAGGACCGAGGAGATGCCTCCATCCAGATGGCGATCATCTACCCGTTCGTCCTGCTCGTCGCCGTCGCCGTCATCCAGGCCTCGATGTGGTACTACGCCCGTGAGATCGCGCTCACCGCAGCCCGCGAAGGACTCGGCGCGGCCCGTTCCTACAAGGCCGGGCCCGGCGACGGAGCCCAGCGCGCCCGCGAGGTCTTGGACCGCACGGCGGGCGACAGCCTGCGCGGGCCCAGTGTCTCCACGGCGGGCAGCACCGGCGAGCGCATCCGGATCCAGGTCTCGGGCACGGCCCAGTCGATGCTGCCGGGCGTCCCCGGGCTGCGCATCACGCAGTCGGCCTCGGGACCGGTGGAGCGTTGGACAGCGCCAGGGGAGTGAAGACGGTGTTCCACCAAGTCCGTTGCGCGCCGCGCGATGCCGGGAGCGCCGCGGTTGAAGCGGCGATCGTCCTTCCGGCGCTGCTCGTCTTCTTGTGCATGGCCATCGCCGGAGGCCGCCTCGTCATGTCGGGATCCAAAGTCGACGCGGCCGCGCAGGACGCCGCCCGCGAGGCCTCCATCCACCGCACCGTGGAGGCCGCCCAGGCCGCCGCACGCAGCGCGGCGACCGAGTCCCTGAACGATCAGGGCGTCACCTGTGCCAGCACCAGCGTGTCCGTCGACACCAGCGGCCTGAACGTGCCCATCGGCCAGGTCGCCACCGTCTCCGCGACCGTGCGCTGCACCGTCAACCTCTCCGACCTCCTGCTTCCCGGCGTCCCCGGAGCCCGCACGCAGGAAGCGACCGCCACCTCCGTCGTGGATCAGTACCGGCAGAGGGGCGGGCAATGACGCTCGCAACACCCCGCACCCGCCGCTTCGATGACCGCGGCGGCGTCACCGTCTTCGTGGCGATCTGCGTCCTCGCGCTGCTCAGTATCATCGGTCTCGCCGTCGACGGCGGCGGCAAGATGCGCGCCACCGAACGCGCCGACTACATCGCCACCGAAGCAGCCCGCGCAGGCGGACAGGCCATCGACCCGGCCCAGGCCGTGCCCGGCAAGACCATCACCGTCGACCCGCAGGCCGCCCAAGCAGCCGCCCAGGCATACCTGAACGCCGCCGACACCAACGGGACCGCCACCGTGTCCGCCGACGGCAAGACGCTGACCGTCACCACACACGGCACCTACGACACATCGTTCCTCTCCGCAGTGGGCATCGGCTCCCTGAACGTGACCGGCCACGGAAAGGCCAGCCTCCTCCACGGCGTCACCGCACCCGAAGGACCCTGAGATGAGCACCCCAGCCCCCACCGGCCGCACCCTCGCTGCCATCCTGCGGGGCCTCGCCAGCCTCGCCGTCCTGGCGGCCGCCGTCGCAGGCCTGCCGCTGCTGCTCATCCAGGTCACCCCCGTGGTGTGGGACACCAGCCACGACGACCTGAGCCACCTCGTGGACCGGCAGGACACCGGCGGCGCCTTCCTGCTCCTGCTCATCGCCATCGCCTGGATCGGCTGGGCACAATTCACCTTCTGCACCCTGCGTGAGATCCCCGCCCAACTCCGCGGCCGGACCTGGACGGCACCGCGCGGACTGGGTTCCTCCCAACGCCTGGCCTCGGTCCTCATCGGCAGCATCATCGTGCTCTTGCCCACCGGCACCGCCCTGGCCAACCCCGCCACCGCAGCCCCTACCGCCACCGCCACGCTCCACCCCCACCAAGCCCCACAGACACCCCAACCGGCCCCCACAGACCACACCGCGCCCACATCGGCCGACGACTCCGCGCCCACCTACACCGTCCGCGAGGTCCGCCCCGCAGAGAGCCTGTGGAGCATCGCTGAGGAGCAGCTTGGCGACGGCGAACTCTGGCGCGACATCGCTCAATTGAACGACGGCCGCACGATGGCCGACGGAACCACCTTCCACGCCAGCACCTTCCTGCAGCCAGGCTGGCAACTCCGGATGCCCGGCACCCTGAAACCCCAGAACAACACCCTCGCCACGCAAGGCGAACGCGCCCAGCAGGTCACCGTCCGCTCCGGCGATACCTTGTGGAAGATCGCCGAGGACGAGCTCGGCGACGGCACGCAGTACAAGGAGATCTTCGAGGAGAACCGGGGCGCACCTCAGCCCGGCGGCACCACGCTGACTGATCCGGACGACATCCGCGCGGGCCTGGAACTGGACATTCCTCACCCCACGGCCCCCGCCGCCCCCCAGGGGCCTGCCGACAAGGCGAAGCCAGACGCCGAGCCGCCCCGCAGCGGTGACCGGGACGAGGCCGAACGCGACTTCGCACCGGGCGAGAAGGGAGGAGCCCCGAAGGCTCCGAAGGAGGAGCACGAGGCCCACGACCGTGGACAGCAGCCGCCGCCCACGAAGCCCGACACGTCCAAGCCCAAGCCCAAGGAATCGGCTGCTCCGCCGCCCGCCTCCACACCCACAAGTCCGGCCCCCACGCCACCCACCGCCCCGACGGAGACGAAGGCACCGCCGGAGACGACCACGTCCGCCGAGTCGGACGACCCGGCCCTCGGCGTACGCGAGGTGGCCGGGATCGGGATGCTGCTCGCGGGCTGCCTGATCTCCGCTGTCGGCATCAAACGCCTGCTGCAGCGCCGCCGCCGGCGCCCGGGCGAGACCATCGCTATGCCCGCCGAACCGGCCCGCCTGGAGGAGGTCCTCGAGGCGAGCAGCGAACCGGGCAGCACCGACCTGCTCGACCGCGCGCTGCGCACCCTGGCCCACCACGCCCGCCAGCAGAACACGGCCCTGCCCAGCGTGCGCGGTGCGCGGGTCACCTCCCGAACCGTCGAACTCCTCCCTGACACCGACATGACGGAGCCCTTGGCCCCGTTCACCGCGGCTGCCGTCGGGCGGTGGACTCTGGACGAGTCGCACACCCTCCTGACCGCCGACCAGGCCCGTCAGGTGCCCGCCCCCTATCCAGGACTGGTCACCCTGGGCGCCGAACCGGACGGCAGCCACCTGCTCCTCAACCTGCCCGCGCGCGTCCTGCTCCTCGACGGTGACGACGACGCTGTCCGCGACACGGCACGCGCCATCGCCCTGGAAGCCGCCACCAGTACCTGGAGCGATCACGCCGAGATCCTCACCATCGGTCTGGGTACCGAACTGCCCGCTCTGCTGCCACAGGGCCGCCTGCGCGTCGTGCCGCACCTGCGCGCCGCCCAGAGCGACCTGGGCGAGCTCCTGCTGGAACACCACCAGGGCGGCTACGACAGCGAGGACCAACCGGAACCGCTGCCCTGGCTGCTGATCTGCTCCGCCGAGGCCACCCCAGACGACGCCCGCCACCTGGCCGACGCTCTCGCCGCCTCCCGGGACCTCCCCGTCGCGCTCGTGCTCCCCGCCAAGGGCGCCCGCGAGGCCTTCCCCGACGCCGTACGCCTGACGGCCGGCAAGGACGCGCCGCAGCGCCTTAACCTCCTGGAAAGCGACCTCGTCGTGCAGTCCCTGACCGAGGAGGACTACCGCGCCTTCCTCGAGGTCCTGCAGACCGCCGAGGAGCCGCCCCACCCGGCTGAGGGCCCCTGGCAGCTCGTGCCGCCCAGCGTGCTCGATACCCCGATCGGGCCGGACCGTCCTGCGTCAGAGCCGCACTTCGCCCGCCTGTCGGCTGTTCCTTCCGCGGATACCGAGGTCCCGTTCACGGCGCTGACCGCATCGGCCACCCCCAGCAGCACCTCGCCCGGATCCGTGCCCGCCTTCACCTCGATCGCGGCGCGCACCAGCCCGGAGCCCGACCTCCGCAGCACTGCCGAGGACCCCGTCGAGCCCGCCGGCGAGACCGCCGAACCCGCCGCCCCGGCAGAAGAGCCCGGCGAGCCGGCAGATGAACAGGCCCCGGAGATCCAGGTGCTCGGGCCGGTCACCGTCACCGGCATCCAGGCCTCCGGCCACGGCTTCAAACTCGCGCTGCTCGCCGCCCTCCTGCACTTCAAGGACGGCTGCACCATCGACACCGCCCGCGAGGCCATGGACCCCCGCAGCCCCTGGTCCAAGCAGACGCTGCAGGTGCGTATCTCCGAGCTCCGCAATCGCCTGGGCTCCGACGCGGACGGCATCCTCTACCTGCCCAAGACCCGCGCCGGAACCTACCGTCTGTCCCCCAAGGTCCGCAGCGACTGGCACCGCTTCCAGCAGCTCGCCGAACGCGGCCTCGCCAAGGGCCCCGGAGCCGGCATCGCCGACCTGGAGGCCGCGCTCGGACTCGTCCGCGGCCGGCCGTTCGGCGGCGCCGACCTCACCTGGGCCGCCGCCCGCATACAGGAGATGCTCGTCCGCATCACCGACGTCGCCCACACCCTGGCCACCTGGCACCGCAGCGCGCCCCGCCCCGACCTGGACGCCGCCCGCCGCGCCATCCGCATCGGCCTGGACGTCGACGACAGCGCCGAACTCCTCTACCAGGACTGGATGCTCATCGAGGACCAGGCGGACTCCCGCGCGGGAGTCCGCACCGCATACGAGACCCTCAGGGACATCAACAAGCGTCTCGACGTCGGAATGGAACCCGAAACGGAACGCGTCTACGACACGATCATGAGCCGCAGCGCCTCATAGGCGAAGGTGTAGGGTCCCAGATTCCGTGAGCGCTGTCGGCGGATCATGAGCACTGTCCGAGCAAATCCACGGTTCGGTGAGCAATGGATCGCGTGACCTGCGGTCTCTTCGAAGCATGCGGCCGCGAAGTCCGCGCTGGCCGGGCCGGATTGCTCATGATCCGCCGACGGATGCCGTCGTTGGCAGGGCTCACCGTCACCGACACCGCAGGTCAGGCGCTCGCGAGTGCTCACGAATCTGCGGACCCTACAGAAGGTGCCAAGCCTGCGCTTCGCCCCAGGCCCCCGGGACGGTAGTACACGAACGGCTCGGGACCGACGTGACGACCGTCAACGCAGCAGAGACAACACGAACCCGCCTTCTCGGCCAGCGGGCCGCGACCGTCCGCGAGGCGGCCGCGGAACCCACCGGCCCCGGGCCCGCCCTCCGGCCGGTCGGGGCTGCGCCTCGTCGAGCGGTTCCTTGGCTGACGGCGCCACGTCCGGGTGGCGGCGTGGCGCCGATGTGAAGCCCGGCCTCGATACGCGAACCAGTCATGTTTGCGAGCGGGAGCTTCTGCTCGGGAAACGTGCGCATTGTCCTCCTGCTTGACCTGCTGCGGCTTCCCCAGGAGTGCGGTTGAGCTGCAGGCATAGCGAGAAGATCGCGCGCCCTGGATCCTCCGCGCCTTGGGGGATACGCAGCGCGCCATGGAGTCCCTGTCGCAAACAGGTTCAGCCCTGACCGCTTCCCTTGACCCTCTTGTGCGGCCGCTGGTCCGCTGGGGCCGCCAGGCGATGGCAGCTGCCTGGCGAGAGGTGTGCGCACACCTGGTGCGCGCACGTTGAATCGTTCATATGGGGAGGGAACATGAGAGCCAGACGGCTCTGTACGACCGTCGCCGCCCTCGCACTTTTAGCCGGCGCCGGGGTGAGCGCGGCCACCGCAGACGATCCCGACGGCAGGTCATCGGTGACCGCGCGCACCGGCGGACAGGACCCGGCCGGGCCGGAGCTGGTGGCGGAGACCACGCCCGGCTCGGGCGAGGCGCAGCCCGCGCCGCAGAGTGAGGAGCCGCCGGCTTCGGAGGTCTGCGGGGAGCCGAACGCGGATGAGGAGGTCGCCTGCCTGACGCCGAAGCCGCCGAGCGAGATAGAGCTGCCGCCGGGACTCGTCCAGTCACCGCGGGCCGGTGTCGACCCGCCGTCCTGGTGCCCCACCGACGGCACGACCAAGGGCACCCGCACCCGGGTGTGCCGGACCGACGGCTGGACATTCTGGACGCGCAAGAAGGTCAACGGCCGCTGGGTGAAGACCGGCGAAACCGAAATGATCTTCCTGAACTACAGCTACGGCGACACCGGCCAGGGCCGGGTCGCTCACCAGATCGAGGTCTATGCCACCAAGGGCTGGGGCGACACCCTCAAGGCGAAGATCGGCGGCAAGGGAGCACCCAGTGCCTCGTGCAAGACCGAGAGCGCGAAGTTCCCCAGCCGAAAGCTCGTGCTGCACAAGTGGATGCTGGGCGAGTCGTTCTTCGACACCACCGCCACCGCGGCGGGAGCCAAGGGCACGTGCGGGACGGGCTGGACCATGAAGGCGACCAACCCTCCCTACAACGAGCTGGACTTCCCCAGTACCTTCAAGGAGTTCCGCTGCGACAATGCGACGTCGGGCCGTCCGCAGGTCGGATGCGCGGTCCCCTGGTACGCCTCCGACCTGAGGTACAGCAAGGCCCGCACCCCCGACCTCGCCCGCCATGTCACGCTCGCCCAGAACTCGGGCCTGCCCAAGCGGCTGCACCGCACCACCAAGCAGTCGGTCATCAAAAAGAACCGCGACCTGGCCTGTGACGACCGGCCCTCCGTGACCGGCAAGAGCTGCGACGAGTACCCCGTCGCCACCTCCAAGGAAGGCCTGAGCGCGGGCGGTAAACGCCGCACCTTCGCCGGCTGCTCCTACAGTGACATCCCCTCCGGCAGCGGCTCCAAGGGAGCCAGTGCCTGCGCCATCGCCAAGGGCGACAACAGCTCGCAGGGCGGCACCAATACCCAGTTCTACCGGGCCGAGCGCGTGCTGCAGGACGACCCGTTCGACGTCGTGATCGTCCCATGAGAGCCACGCTTACCGGGTAGGCCGGAACACGCTCCGCCCATCCGGTGAGCGCACTACCGTTCGGGGCGGGCCGGTGCGCACCGGCCCGCCCCGAACTTCCTCACCCGCACCCGTGCACGGTGCAGTTGGCCACCGTCAACCAGGAGGCATCACCATGACCGCCGTGACTGTGTACGTTCCGGAAGGCTCGTTCGGAGTGCTGGATCACGGCGAGATCCCCGCGCACACCGCGGACTGGTCCAACGGCTTCGTCGCCGTGATGGCCTCCGGGGCCCTGATCGCCACCGGTATCCACACCGGGCCCGTCCGCGTCCAGGCCATCACCAGCGCGGAGCCGCCGCCTGCACTGGGCGAGGACGATCCGGCGTGGGACGAGATCGTCGAAGTCACCGTGCAGGCCCCCGCCGGGCACCTGCAGGTGGAGTCCCTGCACACCGGAGCCATCGACGGCCTCCCGCCCTTGAGCCTCCATGGAAGCGGGCCCTACCGGCTCCGCGTCCACGCACGCGGACGCCACATCGGCCGCGACAAAGTACGCGACGAGCCCGTCGAGGACTACCTGCTGCTGACCTGGCCTGCAGGCACGGCCACCGAGGTCGAAATCCTGCGCTCCAGCGACGAGATCCGGCAGGCAATGCGGGCACCTGTTCCGCCACCGCAGCCTGCGGAAGCGCCCGATGACGCCGAGAGGCGCAACCAGATCGAGCGAGACCGGCTCCTGCGAGGCGGGAACGGACTCAGCTGAACCGATCTCCATGCGGCTGCCGGCGCGCCCTCACCCGTACGGACAAGCAAAACCTGCGGGTGCGCCGCGATCGAGGGACACCGCTAGTCGACCGAACGCCTCGCCGACACCGAGTGATTCACGGATCGGCCCCGACGTCGTTCAGCTATCCGGGGCCAGAGTGAGCCCCAAGGCGCCGATCTGCAGCAGCAATGTCTCGACGAACGAATCCGCAGAGAGGTCGTTGAAGAAGGCGTATCTGCCAACGCCTGGAAGGCACGCCTGATGAGCGCAACCGTCTCGCGCCCGGTAGAGGGTCATTCGAACCCAACAGGTCCGTGCGAGAAACGTGAGATGCCGAAGATTCGCACAGCACGGCGTGGCGACGGGAAGCATGTAGACCGTCTCGGCGATCTCGCCATGGGGTCTCGGCCTTCCCTCAGTCAGGAAGGCGAGCCGACCGCGCGGCTCATCGACGCGTATGGCGGCGAATTCCCTGTATCTCCTTTCGGGAAGGCGCGGGCCGTAGTGGCCGAGAGGGAGGCAGAGGGCTCCGTGTGCGGCCTAGCCCAAGTGGTGCCCCCGGCCCGTCTGATCCGGGAGTACGCCAATGAAGGGCGGCGTGCCCAGCGTGCCTTGTCCGTGTGGATGGCGGAGATCGACCTCCTCGCAGTCGACCTCGATGCTCGGGGGCAAGGAATCGGCAGCGCGCTCCTCGGCGAGGCCGAGAGGTGGCTGGAGAACCGGGGATGCCGGGTAGTCACAGCGAAGATCGCGCGCGGAGACTTCCAGGTGATGCGGTGGTACCGGCGGCGTGGATACTCCGTGGCAGCGCAGGGAGAGTCTTTCTGGGCGTGGGCCTCGGGAATCGACATCAAGTGCAATGACGGCGATGACGGCTACCACCTGGCGCTGAAAGGCCTCGGCGGCGTCTCGGTCCGGCGGGCTCAGATCGGAGAACGGACGTACCTGACCGTGGGAAGTCGGGAGTAATAGCCTCGCGCCAAGGCACAGGCTCCACGACGTGCATGGTCGTCCTCGGCCGCACCTCCGATGCCCGCACCAGCGCTGAGGCCCCAAACAGCGGGCCGTGTGCGTGCAGGAGCGGCGACCGGGGCGCGGCACCACGGCCGACGGCTGCGAGGGGCCGGAGAGGCCTGCTGACCACAAGTCACTCGTCCCGGTGGACCACGGCGCGCGCTCCGCTGAGTAGGTGTTTTTCAACTCTGGCCGTGAGGCCGAGACGGCTGGATGATCGGCGTTGTGGGGCCTGGCGGGACGGTCCGGCGGTACTGCCGGGAGTGTGGTGATCCGCTGCCGGTGATGATGGCGGCGGTCGCGGTGTTCTGCTCAGGTCGGTGCAGGTCGCGGCGGTGGCGGAGGATGCGGCGGACACGGTCGCGGGTGGCGGCGATCCAGCGGGGTGAGCAAGCTGTGTGTCCGGTTTGTGGGCGGTCGTGGACGGTGGGGGTGGAGCGGGCGAGGTCGGCGGTGTACTGCTCTGACCGGTGCCGGGTGCGGGCCTGCCGTCAGCGGCGGGCGTCGCGTTTTGGTGTTGCGGAAACGCCGTAGGCGAACGCCTCGCGAGCCTCCTTAACACCCCTTGTTTTTCATGGGAGTTGAGCTTTCAGGGCGGAAGCTTCCAGTGCTCCGGGCTCGCGCTCTGTCTACGCTGGGCGGGTCCACGCGAGGGTGGTCGGTGACCGGGGCCGGTGCCCTTTTCGACCGGTCGCATCCTGGGCGGCCGGGCCGGGCCCTGGTGAGGGCGGTGGTCGTCATGACCGAGGTGAAGGACCGGGTCGGGAACGTCACCCGGCAGCGTTACGAACAGCTCGTCGCGCAGGCCAAGGAACTGATCGCACAGGTCGCCCGCGCCCAGTTCTCCCTCGGCGACATGGCCTTGGAGATCGAGCCGATGCGCCCGGTGGGCGGGTCGATGCCCAACGGCACGGACGACCTGTTAACCGTCGCGGAGTCCTTGCAGATTTTCGCTGACGACATCGGCGTGGAGCGGAGCACGGTGGAGGACTGGCGCTACACCGCCAACCGGTGGCCCAAGGACAAGCGCAAGGAGGGGGTCTCCTTCACCGTTCACCGCATCCTGGCCTCGGTCGCGGACGAGGAGGAGCGGTGGGCGGCGATCGAGGACGCGCCGCTCAACCCGCGCACCGGAGCCCGGCAGTGGACGCCGGACGGCGCGAAGCGCGTGGTGGGTCAGCGGGTCGACCGCCCGGTGACGCTGGATGAGAAGGTCGCAGCCGTCGCCGACCTGACCCGCGATGACGAGGTTGCCGCCCAGGTCGCCACCGACCTGCTGAAGCGGCCCAAGGTGACCGAGCACGTCACCCCGGCCGAGAAGATGCGGGTGGTCGCCGAGTTGACCCGCGATGACGACACCGCCCAGGAGGTCACCCGCGACCTTCTGCGCCGTCCGGCGGTGGCCCGCTCGACGATGCGGGACGACACCACGCGGATGCTGGTGAACCGTGCCCAGTTCGACAACACCGCTGAGAGCCGCGAGGAGATCCGCGACCGTGTCCCGGCCGTCCGCAAGATCGAGCACACGCTGGAGTACGTCGATTTGGTGGGGTCGTGTCACGGCTTCGTGGCCACCCTGGGGAGGCTGGTCCCCAAGATGCGGGGCCAGCAGTTCACCGACGACGAGCGTGACACCGTGCGGCGTCAGCTGGCCCGGGTCCGCGCCGCGGCCGACTGGCTGGAGGGCGCCCTCGATCACGGCGAGTTCACCCTGGACGAGCAGCTCACCCAGCTGCTGAAGGGCGAGTAGGCCATGGGGCGCCGCCCGGCGGCGCGGCCACTGTCCGAGCATTACGGCGACCTGGTCCGCGTCGCGCTGATGGAAGCCAGACCGGCGGGCCTGCACACCTACCAGCTCATGTCCGCCACCCGCATCACCCGCTCCCAGGCCGCCCGGGGAATCCGCCACCTGCGCGACGTCGGGGCGGCCGAGCACCTCACCCCGATCATCTGGCGGCGCAAGGACGGCTACATGTTCTCCGACGACCCCGCGGACTGGATCGAATACGAGAAGAAGCAGCTGGCCCAGATCCTGGGACGGTTGACCCGGATGATCACGGGGACGCTCGACCCGCACCTGGCCCGCTACCCCGACGACGAGTGGGCCCAGCTGGTCACCGACCAGCTCACCGGCGTCCGCTCGACCCTGACCCAGCTCTCCAAGCCGTCCCGTTCCTGACCCTGGTCCTGTCATGCCGACCGCTGTCCGCCACCGGCCCCGCCGCTATCCCTCCGACACCACCATCGCCGAATGGGCCCTGCTCGAAGGCTTGTTGCCGGTCGAGGCCTGCCAGACCAAGACCGGCGGGCACCCTGAGAAGTGGCCCCGCCGGCAGATCGTGGACGCGATCCGCTACCTGGTCGACAACGGGGCAAAGTGGCGGGCCCTGCCTGCGGACTTCCCTCCCTGGCAGACCGTCTACGGCTTCTGTGCGCCGTGAGGCGCTTTGTTGTATCCCCGACTCAATCGGGAGGAATTTGGAGGGATATTCCTGGGTCGCCTGACTTACCTGGAGGCGAAAGCCGAAAGGGACCACAGCATGTCAGGAACGCGGCGGCCGTCTGGAGGTGTCCGGGACGGAGACCCGCAAGACCCGCACGATATGGCCAAGGCTGGATTGCTTGAAGCCCAATCTCCAGCGGCACAAGTAAAAACTCATCGGAACGACACCTGAAACCGATGCTCTCGCCTTACCGGGCTCTGAATTAGCGGGCCGGGCAACCTCCAAGGTGAGAGGCGTCGCCCAGTGAGGGCGGTCAAGGGGATGAGTGGGCGGCCTACGTCGTGCTCGATACGTACAGCGAAGACGTACCACGGGATCGCCTACGGGGCGCGAGCCCTACGGCGACGGAGTGCCCGTATTAGTCGCAGGAGTGACGACCTGCCAGGGAGACCGGGAAAGCCGGTCACAGGGCGAAGGGGCACAGGTGAACTCGACGTCCGGCGACGGGAGGTATGCGTAATGCAGAGCGCCGAAACAGTGCTGGGCGTCATCCGGGAACGCGGCAAGCAAGGGTTGCCGCTGGAGAGGATCTACCGGCAACTGTTCAACCCTCAGTTGTTCCTCATGGCCTACGGGCGCATCTACCGGAACTCCGGTGCGATGACACCCGGGACCACCGGGGAAACCGCGGACGGCATGTCTCTGGTGAAAATCGACACGATCATCGGCGCCCTGCGCTCCGAGTCGTATCGGTGGACGCCTGTCAAGCGGGTCTACATCGACAAGAAAGGAAGCTCAAAGAAGGAGCGCCCGCTCGGCCTGCCAACATGGTCGGACAAACTCGTCGCCGAGGTAGTGCGTCTCCTTCTGGAGGCTTACTACGACGTTCAGTTCTCCAACCGATCCCACGGATTCCGCCCCACGAAGGGCTGTCACACCGCGTTACAGGACGTGGTGAGGTACTGGACCGGAACACGATGGTTCATCGAGGGCGACATCTCCGACTGCTTCGGCAGCCTGGACCACGAGGTGATGCTCGCGATCCTCGGAGATTCCATCCACGATGGCCGTTCCCTGAGGCTGATCGGGACCATGCTCAAGGCCGGATACCTGGAGGACTGGCGATGGAACGCCACGCTCAGCGGGGCACCGCAGGGCGGAGTGGCCTCGCCAATCCTGTCGAACATCTACCTCGATCGGCTCGATCGATTCGTTGAACAGCAGCTGCTGCCGGAATACAACCGGGGCAAGCTACGACGGCATCACCCTGAGTACCACCGGATTGAGAGCCGGGAGTACTGGGCCAGGCGACGCGGAGACCGCAGTGCAGTGCGGCAACTACGGTTGCAGAAGCGGAATTTGCCGAGCGCTGACCCTTACGACCCCAGCTATCGACGCCTTCGGTATGTCAGATATGCCGATGACTGGCTCCTCGGGTTCGCCGGGCCCAAACACGAGGCCGAAGAGATCAAGGAACGGATCAGAGCGTTCTTGAGGAATCAACTCCGGCTGGAACTCTCTGAATCCAAGACCTTGATCACGCATGCCACCAGCCAGGCGGCACACTTCCTCGGCTACGAGGTGAAAGCCCAGCGATGCGACACGAAGCTAACCGGCCGCGACGATCCGCCAGCGGCATCATCGGGCTGTTCGTGCCACGCGAGGTGATCCGACAGCGCAGTGCTACCTACATGAGCGGTGGGAAACCGGATCAGCGAGGTGTACTTCTCCACGACAGCGACTTCTCGATCGTGGCGACATACCAAGCCGAGTACCGGGGACTCGTTCAGTACTATCTCCTCGCCCAGGACGTATGGCGCATGAACCGCCTTCGGTGGGTCATGGAAACGTCCATGCTCAAGACCCTTGCGGCGAAGCACAAGTCGACCGTGACGAAGATGGCCCGCAAGTACAAGGCGACCATCGACTCACCGGACGGCCCACGAAAGTGCTTCGAGGTCATGGTCGAGCGCGGTGGCGAGAGGAAGCCACTGGTTGCCCGCTTCGGCGGCATCCCGCTCAAACGGAAACGCACGGCGGAACTGGTCGACGTCAGGCCCTGGACCCCGAACCAGTTCAGCAGCAACGAACTGGTGAAACGGCTCTTGGCAGACACGTGCGAGATCTGCGATTCCACCAAGGATGTGGAAGTCCACCACATCCGGAAACTCGCTGACCTCAACCGAGACGACCGACCTGCCCGCCCGACGTGGGTTCGCATCATGGCCATGCGACGGCGAAAGACCCTGGTGGTCTGCCGGGCCTGTCATGTCGCTATCCATGCGGGACGGGCGAACTTCTCCTACCGGAAACGCTCACTGGAGAGCGGTGTGCTGGGAAACTAGCCCGCACCGTTCGGGAAGGGGCCGTCGAAAAAGGACCCGAACCACGGGCACCTCGTCGGCGGCCTACTTCACTCGCGCGATGGAACCGGGCGGGGGTGGTCACCTTCATCCGGGACCAGCTGCGGCGCCGCATCCGCACGGGCAAGGGCCGATGCCCGTTCCCGGTGACGCTGATCGTCGACTCCCAGTCCGTGAAGGCCGCCTCCACCGTCGGCAAGGGCAGCCGTGGCTACGACGCGGGCAAAAAGATCAATGGACGCAAAAGACACCTCGTGGTGGACACCCTGGGCCTGCCCGTGATGATCACGGTGACGGCGGGCGACGTCCGCGACGAGATCATCGCCCGCGACCTGTTCTGGCGCCTGCGGCTCACCCATCCGCAGATCACCCAGGTCTGGGCGGACTCCGCCTACGCCCGCGACCTGCTGCCCGCCTGGACCGCAGGCCACCTCTGGATGTCCCTGCGACCCGTCCTACGACCTAGGGGGACCCGCGGCTTCGTCGTCCTGCCCCGCCGCTGGAAAGTCGAACGCTCCCTCGGCTGGATCATGAACGCTCGCCGCAACGCGAGGGACTACGAACGCCTTCCCCAACATGCCGAAGCACATCTGAACTGGGCATTCATCACTCTCATGACCCGGCGTCTGACTCGCCACGGCCCTCGCACTGACAGCTGGGAGAGGAAAACGTAGCTGACCGTGTCAGGTTCGGATCTGCCACTCCAAGCAACGGTGGCCTGATGCGTCTTCGAAAGGTGTGGGCCAGTAGTACAGGAACGAACCGTCTGATTCCAATGCGTCGGCCAAGGTTTTGAAGAGCTGCGTCAGACTGGTTGCCCATAGGGTCCCGTCCAGGTCCCCGGACCCGATGCCCATCTCATACACGTGACCGTATGAGGGGCCAGGCCGGTGATCGACGAAGGCAACCCCGCCGTCGTTGGGAAGCGCGAACGGCACGCAGCGATGCAGATTTACGGCCAGGGCATCGTCCTCCCACAGGTCAGCATCGATGTTGTCTTCGCCGACGTCCACGATCACGTCGTACATCGACGCGATGTCGTCCACGCTGCTCAGCCGGTGCCCCGACGGGAGAAATGCACCAGCGGGAAGGCGTCTGCGGGATCCGCGAGCGGCAACAGGTTCAGCGGCTCCATCGTGCTGCTGCAGCAGTGCCCTGAGCTCCGGATGCAGCTCGAAGCCGAGTCGCGACTCCAGCTCGATGAGCTGCTCGGGGGCCGCTGGCCTCCGCAACATGGCGTGATCAGCGGGTGAGTTCGCCTGGAGCCATGACTCAAAGCGAGTCCACTCACGCTCGAACGCAGAAAGGTCTATCTGTGTCATGCGCTGAACATAGACGGCCGCACTGACAGGTCGCTTCCCGGCCAGGCTGTTCAGTCTGACCGATAGGAGTTGAAAAACACCTACTGAGCCGGAGCGCAGATGGACCAGGGTGGGCCGATGCGTCCCACCTCGCGCTCGCTGCTCTTGACCGTCGCTGTCGTGCTGCTCGCCACAGGGTGCACGACCGTCAGCCCGTCCGAGCGGCACGCCGAGCGGCACGTGGCGCCCGCCGGAGGCAGGGCGCCGACACCGATCGCCTCTTCGGCCAGTTCCGATCCGCGGCGTCCGGAACCGCCGCGTGGCACGGACCGACTCGTCCGTACCGGCCTGGCACCGCGGCGCCACAAGGCGCCGAGGACCGCGCCCGAGCCGGTTCTGCCCGGGCAGTTGACCGCGGCCGCTCCGCGCGGGATGCCTAAGGCCGCGCCGCGCCGCGCCGGCCGGCTCCTCGCCCTGTGGTGCCGCGCCGCGCGACGCGGCTTCCGAAGACGGCTCGCGAGCGCACGCCCCGCCCGCCCTCGCCGGTTCGGCGCGGCACGGCGGGCGTCGCCCCGGGTGTGGTGTGCTCCTGGGCCAGTCACAGCGGACTGGATCCGGCGGTGGTGCGGGCCTGCCGTGAGGTCAGCAGTCGCCGTTCTTCTTGGTGTCGCACCCGTCGTCGGTGCTGCTCAGCAGCGCCGACGCCACGGGACCGGCCGTGACGATCTTGACGTCCAGGTCGAGGTCGACCACGTCGGTGGCCGGGACGGCCGCCTTGGTCTCGATCGCGATGGCGTTCATGGCAAGTCCTCCTTCTTGTAGGGGTGTTGCTCCTTGCGATGGTGCTGACGGCCCTGGCCGTCGCTCGGGTCTGTTCCGGCGGCGGTGGGTCATCCCGGTCGTACGACGCAGTCCGCCATGCGGCCGGGAGCTGGTGGGTCTGCCCGGACCGGCCGCGGGGAGCACCCGGGCCGGGCAGACCGGCGTGCGGCGTCAGCCGGACTGCGGCGGCGCGACGGTGCCACGACGCAGGATCTGGCTGACGGGGACGGTGCTGGTCGGGTCGGAGAGGGCCTTCACCGCGGCCTCCAGGTGCTGCGGGTCGGCGCCCAGGTGCTTCACGGCGGCCGAGGCGAGGGTCTGGGCGAGGCTGTGCTGGAGGAAGGCTTCGTGCCGGTGCACGGCCACCTCGGCGGCCAGCGCTTCCAACGAGGGAATCGGTGTGCGCCGTGTGGTCTGACGGGGCGGGTTGCCGAAGATCTTCCAGACGACCAACTGGCCGGTGGCGGCGTCGAACTCGACGCGGAAGGGCAGTTGGGCGGGTATCGCGTTCATGAGATCGCCTCCGCGGCGGGGAGGGTGAGAGTGCACCAGGTCGTGGTGCCGTCGTCGCTGGTGCCCCAGGCGTCCGAGAGGGCTTCGATGAGCAGGACGCCGCGGCCGTGCTCGTCCAGCGGTCCGGGGCGGCGCCTCTGGGGCCGGTCCGTGGAGCCGTCGCGCACTTCGATGCGGACCGCGATACCCGGCTCATAGGACAGGGTGAAGCCGATGTCCGAGCTCTCTCCGTGTGCCGCGGCGTTGGTGAGGAGCTCGCTGATCAGGAGCTGGATGTCGTCGATCATCCCGGGAAAGCCCCAGTGGCTGACCCTGGCGGCTCCCACGCTGCGCAGGGCGCTCACCCGCAGAGCCGTGGCTTTGCCAACCGGCCCGAACGCAGGACCGTCGGGGCGGGCGATGGAGGCGACGACGCGGTCCGGCGTGGTCCTGATCCGACGTGCTGCCGGACGGAGCTCCATGGCGTCACCGCACAGCTCCGCAGGCTTGTGCTGGCTCGGCGCGGTGAGCGTCATATCCCGGTCCTCCGCAGGTCCTTCGGGCGGCACGCGGCAAGGCCTTCCCGGCTTCGGAGACCTGTCCGCCGGGGCTGGCGTCCGCGTTCTCGGTGGCTCAACTACCGTCTACCCGTGACGAGTTGAATTGCAATCGAAAGAGTGGAGTCAATTGTGGTTCGGGAGGGATCGGTATATGACTGGAGGTGAACCGGGGTCCGAACAATCAGCACCGGGACCTACGCGGGGTGAACCGGTGGTGCCGTCATCGGCACTCAAGGCCCGGCGGGCGGAACCGGAGGGAGGCGGCTGCGTGGCGGCGAACACCGGGGCGACGTTCCTGCGGATCATGCTGGGGGCCGAACTCATACGGCTCAGAGAAGGCGCCGGGCTGTCGGGCGAGCAGGCAGCGAAGGCGGCACGCTGTGCACCGTCAACCATCACGAATCTCGAGAAGGGCACCACGGGCTTTCGCCGGATCGGCCAGTTCACGGATCTCCTGTCCGCGTACGGCGTCGGTTTCGAGGGCCAGGAGCTGCTGCTGGACTGGTACAAGAACGCCAAGGGCGATGACTGGTGGACCCCGAACACCTCGGTGCTGCCCTCCGGGATGCCCGTCTACCTCGGCTTTGAGTCGGGAGCGAGGATCCTGCGTCCGTGGTGCCCGAACGTCGTCTACGGACTGCTGCAGACCGAGAAGTACGCCCGCGCTCTGCTGGAGTCCGCCAAGGGCGCCGACGAGACGAACACCGACTTCATCGACGGCTCCGTCGAGGTCCGCGCCAACCGGAAGAAGCTGATCACCGAAGCCGGTGCGGAACTGTTCTGCCTGATGGACGAGTCCGCGCTGCGGAACGTCGTCGGTGACGCCGAGATCATGCGGGGCCAGTACCGGGAGATCGCCGAGCTGTCCAAGCTCCCGAACGTGACCGTGCGGATCATCCCGTTCGCTGCCCCGGCCTACCGGGTGACCTCGGGAGGCTTCACGGTCCTGGACTTCGACCGGGGCGACCTGCCGGGCCCGGTCGTATCTATGAGCACCGTCACCGGGACCATGCAGGTGGTGTCGAAGCCGAAGGTGGTCAAGCAGTTCGGCCGCCGCATCGACTTCCTCGCTGGTGGGGCTCTGCCTGACCACGAAACCCCGGCTCTGCTGGAACGATTCGCACGAGAGGTCTCATGAGCACCGTTCACACGCACACCGACACCGGCCGCCCGTACGGCGAATGGTTCAAGTCCTCCTACAGCAGCGAGCAGGGCACCGACTGCGTGGAAGCGTGCCCACAGCCCGGCACGGTCTACGTCCGCGACTCCAAGCAGAACGCGGAAGGCGGACCGCACCTTGCCTTCCCTCTGGCCGCCTGGACCTCGTTCACCCAGCAGATCGCGTGTCGCCCCCCGCAGTAGGTGGGACGGCCCGCTCAAGGCGACCTTAAAGCGATCACCAGCCCGGCCGGGCCCGTCACGGGCCTGGCCGGGTCCCTTTCCGCGGTCGGCGACACTGAACCGGGTCCGGCGGGGAGGGCAAAGGGCCCGTGACGGCCCGCCGGACCGACGTGACGTACCCGGCGGTGCGCGAGCGGGTGGGCCGCATGCGGCGGCGTTGTGGTCGACCCGCCTGAGCAGGATCTCGTCCGGCAGCGGCAGTCCGATCAATGAGGCTCGTTGATGTGGGCCACGTGCGATCGGGGGAGTATTACGACCGTCCGAGAACGGTGGAAACGGCTGAAGTCATCGATCGGGCGCCATTCCGGGGCGAGCCCGAGGCTGGTAACGCCCCGGTGAGGGGAACGTCAAGTGCGGGGTTCCCAGCGGAATTTGCGGGCGGCGATCCATGCGAAGAGGGCGGTCCATGCTGCGGCGAGCAGGAGGCGTGCCAGTATGCCGGCGGTGTCCAGGTTCTGTGTCCAGCCGGAGCGCACCAGGTCGACGGTGGGCGACAGGGGCGCAAACAACAGCACGTCGGCGAGGGCGTTGGGGAGGATTTCGCGGGGGATGTAGACGCCGGAGATCATCGGCAGGAGGAAGATCGCGGGGAGGGTGGCGATGGTGACGGACTCGGCTGTCTTGCACAGGGCGGCGGTGGCGGCTGCCATGACGGTCATGAGCGCGAGGCCGGTGAGGATGCCGAGGAGCGCGGTCAGGGGCTGGTGGGGGGCGGTGCTGAAGATGAGGGAAACGCCGGTGGTGACGGCAAGGATCTGCACGATGCATACGACGATGTACATGGAGGCGCCGCCGGCGAGGATGACGGGGTCGGAGACTTCGCCGGTGCGCAGGCGTTTGAGGACGAGTTCTTCTCTGCGCAGCACGTACAGGCCGGTGATGAAGGAGTAAAGGGAGAAGACCAGCAGGATGCCGACGGATGTGGAGACCATGACGGGTCCGGCTTTGAGGTTGTCGTCGGCGAGTTTCATCTGGTCCTGGGAGAATTTCAGGGCCAGCATCAGCATGAGCGGTACGAACACCGCGTAAATGTAATTGGCTTTGACGCGGTTGAAGAGTTTCCATTCGGTGCGGAACAGCACCTTCAGGTCGCGGGCATTGTGTGCGGCTGCGGCCTTCATGAGCTGGTCTCCTGGGGCTGGTCGTCGCGGTTGGCGATGGTGATGAACGCTTCTTCCAGGGAGGCAGGGCGGGCGGTGAACCTCTCCAGGGCCACGTCGTGTTCCTCGGCCCAGGCCAGCAGCCGTGCGGCATCTTTCTGCAGGTTGGCGGTGGTGATGGTGACGCGCCCCTTGGCGTCCTGGACCGCGCCGTCGACGGGCAGATCACGCAGGGTGTGGGGTGCGGTGAGGCCGAAGGACAGGGTGGAGGGATGGTCGGCGACGATCGATGAGACCGTTCCGGCGGCGGCGATCTGCCCGCGGTGCATGATCGCCAGATGGTCGGCGAGAGACTCGGCCTCTTCCAGGTAGTGGGTGGTCAGTAGGACGGTTGTTCCCTGTTCGTTCAGGTCTTTGATGAGCTGCCAGGTGGCATGGCGGCCTTCGGCGTCCATGCCGGTGGTCGGCTCGTCGAGGAAGAGGATGTCGGGGCGAGAGAGGGTGGCGGTGGCCAGGGCCAGGCGGCGTTTCTCGCCGCCGGAGAGGTTCTTTACGGCGACGTCGCTGCGGTGGGCGAGCCCGGCGGTCTGAAGAGCCTGGGTGGTGGAGTGAGGGCGGGTGGTGATGTCCGCCCACATGTCGACGGTCTCTTTGACGGTCAGGTGGCTGATGAAGCCGCCTTCCTGGAGCATGACGCCGGTGCGCGGGCGGATGCGCGGGCGGTCGGCGAGCGGGTCCAGGGTGCCGAAGAGACGGATGGCTCCCTTGTGGGGGCGGGCGAGCCCTTCGAGGAGTTCCATGGTGGAGGTCTTTCCTGCTCCGTTGGTGCCGAGCAGGGCGAAGAGCTCGCCGGGCATCACGGTGAGGGTGATACCGCGTACGGCGTCGAAGGTGTGGGCGCCGGTGCCGTAGCGGCGCCACAGTCCTTCCACATAGATGTGGCTTTCTTTAATTTCAGGCATGAATGTCCGAACTGTCGTTGCTGGTGAGGTCCCTGTGACTCAGGAGAACACGCACGAGGGGACTTTGGCACGTCGTTCGCTGACACTGGAAGGATTTCGGCCACCGAAATGCGGAATGTCTGCCTTCTGGTTTCCGATGGGTGAGGCTCTCACCTGCCGGTTTATTTCGCATGGTTCTTTCTGGGTGGGGCTGCATTCCGGCCTTGCCATTCAGTTCTTTGCTCAACTATTTCAGAAAGTGGCAATCCTGTGATCCAGGCCACATCGGTAATGACTTGATCCAGGAGAGGCAATGTCGCCTATAGTCCAGACTGAAACACCGAACACCTGACCAGTGCGCCGGTGCTCATCGGGGATCCAGTGGTTATCTGTACGACGCGCCGTCCGCTGAGGAATGGATGGTTGTCACGTCGTTCAGGCGCCCCTGTCGTATGAATTCTCTGTCATTCGAATTCTCGTGCCCCGGCGCCGAAACCGAAAGGGAAAAGCGTTGGCGAAGATCGCTGAGTTCATGAACGAGCAGAACGTCGGCTCGATCGAGCAGACCATCACCAAGTCCGACGGCATGCCCGTCATGTTCACCCCGGCCGTGGCCGTCCCGGTCACCGGGAAGATCACCGCGGCCGTCGTCGCGTTCACCATCCCGGTCGGCGCCTACGTCACCGGCCGTGTCGTTAACTGACATGAGCGTCGTCGACAGCGTCAGCGCGGCAACGGAACCGGTGCTGCGCGAACAGGATCACAACGGCAGCAGCGCCAGGGCAGCCATCCCAGTCACGGCCATTTCAGGCATTGTCACCTCCGGCATCATCACGCCGGTGTGTTTCGCCGCGACCCCGCACGTCGGCGGGATCACTGTGACAGCGAACGGATGAGCCTGGCCAACAGGAGCGTCACCGCGTTCACTGCCCGACTCTGAGCGCGGACGAGGGTAAGGCCAGTGACAAGCGTGCACGAGTGCCGGTCAGTGCGGCGCCCGCCGCAACACTGGACGTGGTTCGCACCGCGTGTCTCGCTGTGCCCTCGGCCTGGGTCTGCCCGGCCTTCGCTGGGGAGGCAACGGGCGGCGTCTGAAACACCGGCCGCCCGGTGGCGATCCACTTGAACAATCCACGACACCAAGAAGGAGGAAAATGATGACTGCGATCACCGAGAGCGTCAGCGCGATCAGCACGCCGGTGCTCACCGAGAACGGTCCCGGCAGCAGCAACAACAAGCCGATACAGCCGGTCACTTTCACCCCGACCGTCCTGGCCCTCTGCCCCTACGCGGGCGCCGGCCTGGCAGCTGGTGCTGCGACCGTGGGCGCCTACGAGGCCGGTCGCGCTGCTGGCGCTGGCGGCAAGTAAGCAGGCCCCGCGTGCTGAGCGCGGGCCGATGAAGATCCTCACAGTCCCCGTGCTGTGAGCAAAAGGCTGTCGGGCCGCACCGGAATTGCGGCCCGACAGCCTTCCCACCGTAGCCCACGATGTGGCGCGTGGAGAGGTCGATACTTTTGAGACACCATCTGAAGAAAATCACTTCCGCGGTATTTTCCCCGGTTCCGGTAACTCGCACGACGGCCATGGGTATCTCGGAACGGCTGGCCGCGCTGACCAGCCTGTCCTCGGCGCTGGAATACCTGCATGAGCGTCAGCACATTGAGCCCGGTGGTCTCAATGACTGGGACATCATGCAGGAGACCCCCGAGTCCCATAACGTCGTGCTGCGCAAACTGGCCCATACTGTCAGCGGCCGTAAAACGACTCTGGCGATCCACACTGCGCGCGCGGCGGTCAGCCTGGCTATGCTCGCGCCCGGCAAGAGCAGGTGGCGAGGCGCGGGAAGCCTGTTCCTGGCCGCCTCCAGCTCGGTGCTGCAGGCCCGCCACCGGTACGGCACCGACGGCTCCGACCAAGTCGCCATGCTCACCCAGACCGCCACCGGCCTGGCCCGCCTGTCCAGGGATTCCCGGACGCAGGACGCTCTGCTGTGGTATGTATCCATGCAGGCCGGTCTCTCCTATGCGGTCTCGGGCTGGGTCAAGCTCGTGGGCGACAAATGGCGCAGCGGCGCCGCGTTGCCCGGTGTGATGCGCACCCGCACCTACGGCTGGGAGCCCGCCTTCCGCCTCACCCAGAAGTACCCCCGTGCGGCGAAGGTCCTGCAGCACTCGGTTCTGGCGATGGAGTGCGGCTTCCCGATCGTGTACCTGGCACGCGGGCGCCTCGCGCGCCCGGTACTGGCCTCCGTGCTGGGCTTCCACACCGCGAACGCGTTCGTGATGGGCCTGGGACGCTTCCTGACATCGTTCGAGTCGATGCACCCCATGGTCGCCTACACCACCACCCCCAAGACTCATCCGGCTGCCGCCGGGCGGGATGACCGGGCCGTCAAGGCCGCGGGCCTCCTGTTAGCCGCGGGTGCGGCGGCCAGCATCGCCCTGGCCGCGCAGCGCCGCGCGGTGGTCCTGGAAGGCCACAGGACCTCTCGCACCATCACCACCCGCCACGGCAATGTGCTGCAGTTCGAGACCGGCGGCCAAGACGACGCCGACACCCCGGTGCTGGTGTTCTGCGCGGGGCTGGCCTCGACCTCCGAGCACTTCGCGTGGATCACCGAAAGGTTCGCCTACGGCTCCGACTACGCCGTGGTCGCCTACGCCCGCGCCGGGTACGCCGGCAGCAGGCGCCGCACCCCCGCCCCGTACACGCTGACCGAGTCCGTCGACGACCTCGAGGACCTCATCGGCCAAGTGGTGCCCGCCCACCGCAAGGTTGTCCTGGTCGGGCACTCACTGGGCGGCGAGCTGATCCGCCGCGTCTCGTCCCGTATTGCTGACCGGGTCGCGGGCATGGTCTACCTCGACCCCTCGCACCCGGCCGAGCTGCAGCGCTCCAAGCGCCAGAGCGACGGCGCGAAGGACCTGCGAGACACCCTCATCCACGCCTCGCGCTACCTGAAGCTCGGCACCGGCGTGGTGATGAGCCGCACCGAGTGGCTGGACAAGCTGCCCGCACGCTACCGACACAGGGTCTTCGCCCAGTACACCGACGCCCGCCTGTGGAACGCGGCACGGCGGGAGTGGGCCGCGGCGGAGAAGGAGTTCCGCAGCTTCGGCGGTGACATTGACCCGCTGCCGTTCCCGGGCCTGCTGATCGCCGCGCAGCAGACTGTCGACCAGGACCCCGACCACCTGCTGCTGTACCACGAGCTCACCCAGGCCCACGAAGGTCCGAACCAGGGCGGTCTGCAGGTGATCGAGGGAGCCGACCACGACTCGGTGCTGACCGATGCGCGGTTCGCGCACCAGGCCGCCCAGCTCATGGCGGACTTCCTCAAACAAGCACTGGAAGGCGGCGGGAAAGATATCAAGGCAGCGGTGAAGGGAGCAGCAAAGTGAACCCCACGGCCCTGGTCAAAGACACGTTCACCGGTCCCGGTTCCGTGGCGCGCCTGGCCGGGGCGGCGATGCTGGTTGCCACGGTTGCCGGACAGCACCCGCACCCCTCCTTTACCCGGGCCGTCACCAAGGACGTGTTTTCCCAGATACCCAACTGGAAATTCTTCGCCCCCAACCCGGCGACGCACGACTTCCACTACGTGTACCGCACGCTGGATCTGGCCGGGGACACCAGCGAGTGGAGGGAGATCGAGATGATCGAGCCCCGCCGCTGGTACCAGGCGTTCTGGTTTGCCAGCCGCCGCCCGGAAAAGGCGGTGTTCGACCTGTGCACGGCCATCCTGCAGCAAGTGGCCCGCCAGGGCGTCACGAACATCCACACCACGGGCCCCTACCGGCTGCTGGCCGCGTTTATCCGCCGCACCATCCACGAACGCGAACCCAGCCCGGACGTGGTCAAGGGTTTCCAGTTCGGCGTGGTGCGCGCCGCGGGCCACGACACCAGTGAGGCCCCCGAAACGCTGTTCGTGTCCCCCTACACACCGATGGAACCCGGCCTGTGGCCCCACACGGCGACCGCCTAAAAGCCTGAGCGGGCCGACGTCATCTACTCCCCTGCCGCCGCCCGCTCAGCCCCCTACCCTCACCGTTACAGGAGATCCGGTGCCTGTTGCCCCCCTTCCGGCCGACGACTTCGTCGGCTACCTGCACGCCTACACTGCGCAGGCGTTCGACCAGCGAGAACTTCTGGCCGAGGTGTGGGACCGCTATCACCTGCCCGAGTCGACGCACACCGTCAACCGCAAGCACCGCGACCGCGCAGAGGCCCTCAAGCACCTGGCGCGCTGGCGCGCCGACCAGTCCCCCTACTACCTGGCCGCGCACGACCTGGTGCGTGACGGGCAGCGCACAGCGGCCCGGTACACGCTGGCCAGGCCCATGGCGATGCAGCTGTACCACAGCACCGAGCACGTGTTCTTCGCCGACCTGGCCGGGGACGGCAGGATCGCCTCCAGCGTCTCCACCGCCCGCATGACCTACCACTGGGGCGAACCCGAGGAGCCCCGCTGGCAGCAGGGCACCCTGCCAGCCCTCAGCACACAGCCGCCCACGGGCCCGGACCCGACCGACTACCTGACGGGCTTTGTGCAACTGGCACTCTCTCCCGGCACGGCCCTGGAAGACCTCTACGACCGCAACCACACCCCGGACGCCGTGCACTACATCAACGGCACCCACATGCAGCGCGACGCCATGCTGCAGTCCCTTCAGGCCAGCCGCAAGGAGGGCCTGGTCTACGAGGTGAGCCTGCACCAGGTGCTGCGCGAAGCCAACCGCTTCGCCGCCCACTGCACCATGCTGCCGGTCAGGGGACCCAGGCGGGCCACGGAGGTCGAGGTGTTCACGTTCGGCACGTACGCCGACGACGGGCGCATCCAGCTGCTGCGCCAAGTGATGCAGACCGCCAGCGGCTACTGGCCCACCTGAAACCGCCCGCCACCTTTCATCACGGACGCCCCGCACCAGACGATAGGACCCGAAACCGCGATGACAACGCAGCCCGACGCCGCTGACTACGGGCGCCAGTTCGCTTCCTTCTACGACAGGCTCTTCCCCCGCACCGCCGGCATGCCCATCGCCGAGGCCCTGGCGCGCCTGCACCCCGCCCCCAAGACGGGGACCCTGGAGATCGGTGTCGGCACCGGCCGCATCGCCGTCCCCTTGTCGGAGAAGGTCGGAGCGGTCACGGGCCTGGATGCCTCGCACGAGATGCTCGACGGGCTTGCCAAGGCACCCTCCAGTACCAACGTCATCCCTGTCCAGGCCGATATCCGTACTTACACCGAAGAGCGCACCTACGGGCTCATCTACGGCGTGTGCGGGGTGATATCCCTGCTCACTTCCCCCGAGGACCAGCAGGCCGCGATCCAGCGGGCCGCGGAGCTCCTCGCCCCGGGAGGGCGGCTGGTCATCGAGACCGGCAACCGGCCCGCGGTGGAGGCCCTGCATGAGGGCCAGAGCCGCACCACCTTCTTCACCCCGTATGCCGAGCCCGGCACCGGCCTGCAGACCCACTCGACCCTGCCGCCCGGATCCGACCTGTGGCACTGCACTCAGATCTGGTACGAGGCCGACGGCACCACCCGCCTCGGCAGCGAGACATCCCGACTGAGCACCCCCGACGAGATGGACACCTTCGCCAAACAGGCCGGGCTGACCCCCGAGCACTCTTTCAGCAGCTGGGAGCTGGCCCCCTACCAGGAGTGGTATCCGATGTTCATCACGACCTACACCAAGACAGCATGAACCTGCGGACGATCGTCACCGGGCAGCGGCTGCTGCTCAGCATCGGGGCCGTGCTCGGGCTGCTGGGCACCGCAGCCACGCTGGTGCAGCCCCTGCTGATCGGGGACCTGATCAAGGCTGTGGCCCAGGATGATGCGATCACACAGCCCATCCTGTTCATCGCGCTGCTGTTCGCCGCCGACGCTGTGCTGGGCGCCAGCCACGCCTACCTCATCGGGCGAGCCGGGGAGAACATCGTCTTCGACATGCGCACCACCCTGACCGGGCGGCTGCTGCACGCACAGATGCGGGCCTTCAACCGGCTCGAGCACGGTGACGTGTTCACTCGTACCGTCGCCGACACCTCCCTGGCCCGCGTGGCCCTGGCCTCGTCGGTCGCGCAGATGGTCACTGCGGGGTTCAGCACGGCCGGGTGTATCGCGGTGATGGCGTGGATCGACTGGCGCATGCTGCTGGCCACCCTGGGCTGCCTCGGTGCCGCCTCGGTGGCCGCCCTGGCCCTGGCCCGCGCGGTGCGCACCGCGTCGGTGGCCAACCGTGAGGACACCAGCGCCTACGGGTCCGGCCTGCTGCGCGCCCTGTCCGCACTGTCCACCGTGAAGGCTTCGAGGGCCGAGGAGCGCGAGGCCGAGGACCTGGCGGCGCTGGCCGACACCGCCCGCCTCAGCGGCATCAAGGTCACGCGCCTCTCGGCGATGCTGATGCCCGCCATGAACGTTGGCACCCAGGTTTCCCTCGCGGTGGTCATCGCCTGGGGCATGGCCCGCACCGCCACCGGCGCCCTGCCCATCCAGGACCTGACCGCGTTCATCATGTACTTGTTCTATCTGGTGTCCCCGCTGGTCATGCTGTTCATGGCGCTGAGCGAGTTCCAGCAGGGCCGCGCCGCCATCGACCGCGTCAAGGGCCTGGCCGCCATCGACCAGGAACCCGCCACCGGCGAGTGCGCACCCCGCGCCGCCGCCGCGCCGGCCATCGCTTTCCGCCAGGTCGTCTTCTCCTACCCCGGCGCTGCCTCGCCTGCTCTTGAGGACGTTTCCTTCACACTGCCTACCACCGGTGTGACCGCGATCGTGGGCCCCTCCGGCGCGGGCAAGACCACCCTGTTCCAGCTCATCGAGCGCTTCCACACCCCCGATACGGGCAGCATCCGCATCCGCGGCACGAACGCCGACCAGATGCCGCTCGCCGAGTTGCGCGCCCGCGTCGGCCTGGTCGAGCAGGACGCCCCGCTGATGCGCGGCACCATCCGCGACAACCTCACCTACGCCCGCCCCGACGCCAGCGACAGCGATATCGCCGTGGCGGTGGCCGCCGCTCACCTTACCGATGTCATCGCCGCCCTCCCACATGGCCTGGACACCGAGCTCGGCGAGCACGGCAGCGGCCTGTCGGGCGGCCAGCGCCAGCGCCTGGCCATCGCCCGCGCCCTGCTCACCAAACCCGACGTGCTCCTGCTGGACGAAGTCACCGCGAACCTGGACTCCGACGCGGAGGCGGCCCTGCGCGAGACCATCACCGAACTCGGCCGGCACTGCCAGGTTCTGGCCATCGCCCACCGCATCTCCACCACCGTCGGCGCCGACCACATCCTGGTGATCAAGGACGGGCGCGTGCACGCCTCTGGCACCCACACCGAGCTCATGCGCACCGACGCAACCTACTGCCGCCTGGTCAATCAGCAGCTCATACCCGCCGGAGCCAGCCGTGACTGACGCCGCGATCGTCGGCTCCGGCCCCAACGGGCTGGCCGCCGCCGTCACCCTCGCCAGGGCCGGACTGTCCGTGGCCGTCTACGAGCAGGGCGAGAGCCTGGGGGGCGGGCTGCGCGGCGAGCACCTCTTCGATTCTGATATCTGGCACGACATCTGCTCCGCCGTTCACCCCATGGGCGCCGCCTCCCGCTTCTTCCGCGAGTTCGACCTTCGCGCGCGCGGCGTCGACCTGCTGCAACCTGAGATCAGTTACGGCCACCCGATGGACGACGGGCCCGCCGCCCTGGCCTGGCGCGATCTGGACATCACGTGCGAGCGTCTGGGCGTGCGGGACGGGAAGAGATGGCGGCGCCTGATGGGCCCCCTGGTGCGGCACAGCCGCGGGGTGGTCGATCTGCTCCTTTCCGACCAGCGCAGTCTTCCCCGTGACGTGCGCGCGGCCATGCTGCTGGCCCCGCGCATCCTCACCCACGCCACACCCCTGGCCCGCCACGCCTTCACCACCGAGGCGGCCCGGGCCCTGCTGACGGGAGTAGCCGGGCACGCCGTGGGCAGACTGCCCAGCCTCGCCTCCGCTGCCGTCGCCCTGATGCTCGGGCACCTGGCACACGGCAGCGGCTGGCCCATCCCTCAAGGGGGCAGCGTCCGCATCGCCCAGGCACTCATCAACGACATTCAGGCCCACGGCGGACAGCTGCACACCAGCACCCGCATCGACGACCTCGCCCAGCTCACCCACGCCCGCGTCATCCTGCTGGACACCGGACCCATCGAGCTGACGCGCCTGGCGGGAAAGCGCCTTCCCCCCGCCTATGTACGCCGCCTCTCCCGCTTCCGCTACGGGCCCGGCGCCGCCAAGGCCGACTACCTGATCACCGAACCCGTCCCCTGGAAAGACCCCGACGTCGGCCGCGCCGGAACCGTCCACCTGGCCGGCACCCAGGCCGCCATGTGGCGTCAGGAAACCCTCACCGCCCGCGGCCAGGCCAGCGATGAGCCGTTCATCCTCCTCGTCGACCCCGCTGTCACCGACCGTCAGCGTGCCCTGCCCGGCAAACGCCCCCTGTGGGCCTACGCGCACGTCCCCAACGGCGACCTGCGCGACCCCATTCCTCTCATCAACGCCCGCATCGAGCAGTACGCACCCGGCTTCACCGACACCATCATCGCCGCCCGCAGTATCCCCGCCGCCGCCTACGAGAACTACAACCCCAACTATGTGGGCGGCGACATCAGCGCGGGCGCCCTCACTCTCACCCAGTCCCTGGCCCGCCCCACCTGGCAGGTCGACCCGTACCGCACCCCGCTTAACGGCGTGTACCTGTGCTCGGCCTCCACCCCACCGGGCCCCAGCGTGCACGGCATGTGCGGCTACCTCGCCGCCCAATCCGTGCTGCGCCGCGAGTTCGGCATCCGCAAGGCGCCGTCCCTGGCGCCGCACATCCACCAGTTCACCGCCGAGAGGAAAGCACCGTGATGTTCAAGCGTGCCCTGATCACCGCCGCTGCCGGCGCGGCTGCTCTGGCCCTCACCGCCGGGTCGGCCGCTGCATCCCACGGCCAGCCCGCCGACACCTCGCCAGCTGCTGAGGGCAAGGGGATCCCGTGGAAGGCCACCCACGGGAGCGCCACCGTGCAGGGCGAGCGGTGGACGGAGAAGACCGACGGGCGGCTGTGGCCCAAGCTCGTTGTCAAGGGCGAGTTCACCAACAACGGCTCCGGCTGCTACTCGGTGTGGACCCAGTGGACGTACGACCTGCGTCCCCTGCCCGCCAGCAAGCAGGCCACCCTCTGCGGCAAGGGCAGCAAGAGCGTCGACCTCTCCCTGAACTCCTACAGCATCACCACCACCGGCTCGGTGTACATATGCCGCAGTGAAGAAGAGGCCAAGGACTGCGGCGACCTTGAGGGCCTGACATGGTGGCCCGTCGAATCCGCCCGTTAAATGGCAGGCAGGCGCCGGGCAAAGATCCAGCCCCTGCCCGGCGCCCCTATCGTGGAACCTCATGACCTCCGATAGCGACTTGGCGCGGCGCGTGGAACATCTCGAACAGCGTGTCGCGGCACTGCGCCACAACCAGCTGGTACAGCAACGCACCGCGCACACCGAACAACCGCCGGAGCAGACGGTCAGACTCACCCTGGAACAGGGCGACCTGCACGCCCTGTGCGCGCGCCTGAATGCCCTGGCCCACCCCGTGCGGCTGCGTATCCTGTTGGCCTGCCTGAACGGCACCGTTACAGCCGCCGAGTTCGCGGCACGCACCGACATGGGCACCACCGGCCAGATCTACCACCATCTGCGCCCCCTCACCCAGGCTGGGTGGCTCACCTCGCCGCGCCGAGGCTGCTACGAAATGCCTCCCCAGGCCATACAGGCCCTCGCTGCAGCGCTGACAGCATGCGACGGGGGCTTAACAGCGCACGAGGCGGCAGTCGGTCAATTGCCTGTGGAGCGCCGGTAGATCGCCCCGGCGGTGATGGCCGCGGCGCCCGCGACTCCGAGACCGGCGAAGAATGCCTGAAGGAGGCTGTCGGATGCGGTCCAAGTGGGGGCGGCTCCGACGACGAACCCGTACCCGGCCCACCACAGGATCTTCCGATGTGACACGAGGTTCGTCTCCTACTCCTTGGGGCGGGGCGCCGACTGGTATGTACCGTTAGCCGTAGGCTAGTTGTTGTGGTCCAGATGCTGGGCAGTATTGATGGTGTCCGCGAGGACCTGATGGGCCTCGCTCGTATGCGCCACCGCCGGTGCTGGCAGCGCTACGGGCGGATCGTCCGCCAGCGCGACCAGTAGGTACGTGAACACCACGGTGGCCTGGCCGGCCTGGCTTCAAGATGGCGGGGCTTCAATGTCATACGGCGGGCATCCCGGTGCCCGTCAGCGCTCGTCCAGATCTGTGGTGAAGGTCGCGGCGGGAGAGCGGCGCTGGAGTGAGGGGGCGAAGCCGGGGCCGGAGTAGTTGGCCGCGTCCATGACGGTCCTGACCCGGGCGGTGGTGTGACGGATAGCCCCGCGCAGAGGGCGCCTGGTCCACGCTCTGCGCAGCGCGACGATCGCAGTCGAATGGGGATCACGGGACAAACCTGCCACCGCGTCGGCCGCCGGCAGGGGGTCCTCGGCGAAGACGATACGGGCGGCCGTGCGGACCATGGCCGCGTGGACCAGCACGGGCAGCGCCCGCAGTTCCCCGGTCGTGAAACGGCGTCCGGCCGCACCTTCGTGGGTCCGGCAATAGTCCGCGAAGGCCTCGCGCACCACGCTGTCCGCGCCGTCGAGGCTGTCCAGGTGCGCGGCGAAAAGGGCGAGGCTGGCCATCGCCCACAGGTCCTGGAAGAGACCGAAGGGCTCGGGGCGCATTTCCGCAGGGGCGTGCAGAGCATCCCAGAGCTGCTGCTGGAGCGCGAAGAGTTCGTCATCCTCCACGGGCACGGCGGGCAACTCCCACAGCAGGACGTCGCACGGTCCCTGGCGCACGCCGTTCACCGGAGGCCTGCGATGGGGTGCACCGTGTACGGGGTTGGCGTAGTAGGCGTTGAACGCCCGTCCGCAGACGGGGCAGGCGCCGACGAGGTAGCAGCGATGGGTGAGGCAGGCGAAGACCCAGGGCAGCTGCCAGGCCAACAGCCAGCGTCCGCCGGATTCGTCCACACAACGCGGGCACAGCCGCAGCGCGGTCGGGTCGACCCACCACTCCGTCAGCGTGAACCGGGTCGTCTCCTCCACCCAGTGCGGGCCGAACGGATGCAGCGCGGTGCCGCGATACCGGTGCCAGAACATGTCGGTCACCTGGTGCTCGGTGAGTGCTGTTGCGGCCTGCATTCTGGCGATCTTCGCGGTATGGGGGTAATACGGCGCTGAGTCTTTCCCCTGCGGGTGGAGGCGCTCGTCGCCCGTCAGGAGGCCGGTGATCTGCGCGGTCCGCAGACGGGTAAGGCCGCCGTGCTCGGCGGCCATGATGTTCAGCCAGCTCATCAGGGCTTCCCCCGGCAAGGGTTCGACGACCAGCGCGAGGCGTCTGGGCAGTCCGAGGTCCTGTCCGTTCACCGGCGTTCTACGCGGTGAGGCTCTGGCCGACATTGTCGGGCAGCAGGTCGTGCACGGAGACGCCGAGCCCGTCGGCGATGGCGTACAGGCGGTCCACCGAGACGCTGTGCCGGGCGCTTTCCACCTCCGCGTAGAAGGAGCGGTCTAGTGCCGAATCAGGCAACGTTCGCCCTGTTGGCGAGGGCTGAGCCGTCAATGCAGACTGCACCGCATGGAGTTGATCGCGCAGGGCCGGGATGCTGATGTGTATGCCCTGGACGAGTCCAGGGTGCTGCGGCGATACCGGCACGGGGGACCCACCGGTCTGGAGTCGCGCTTGATGACGCACCTTGCGGCATGTGGGTATCCGGTGCCGCGGGTGTACGAGATCACCGACACCGACATGGTTCTTGAGCGGCTGGCCGGGCCGACGATGCTGGATGTGCTGGCCCGGCACCCGTGGCGGGTGGGTTCTCTCGGCTGGGAGCTGGGTCGCCTGCACGAGCGGCTGCATGCGTTGCCGGCACCGGAGTGGCTACCCAGGCGGTTCAGCACGGTAGAGGATGACCGGGTGCTGCATCTCGACCTGCACCCAGGCAACGTCATTCTGACCCGGCGGGGCCCGGTAGTGATCGACTGGTGCAATGCGGGCGCTGGTGATCCGGCTGCCGATGTGGCGATGACCCTGGTGACCGTGGGCAGCGCGGACGTGCCGGGACTCGCCGCCCGCCTCGGGCGGAAGCTGTTGCTGCGCGGTATCCGCAGCGGCTGCCGGACCGACCCGGTGGGACGGATGCAGGACGCGGTCCAGAAGAAGCTGAATGACCCGAATCTGACGCCCGCGGAGACGGCGTGGTTACGGCGGCATGCCGACGGCGGCAAAGGACCTGGTGGGGGCTGGACGGATCGGTCAGGCTGCTGATCTGTGGCGGAACGGGTGCGGGTACGCGAAATCGACGATGACGAGGGCAGACGGCTGCTACGGATCATCCGCAGGGGTACCGGGTCGGTGGTGACCTGGCGTCGAGCCCAGATGGTCCTGCTGTCCGCACAGGGGATGCCGGTGGTGAAGATCGCCGAGGTGTCGTTCACCAGCGCGGACCGGGTCCGGGATGTGATCCACAACTTCAACGCCGACGGCTTCGCGTCCCTGTATCCGAAGTACAGGGGCGGCCGTCCGAAGACGTTCACACTGCCCGAGCGGCGCGAGATCAAGAAGATCGCGAAGTCGAAGCCGGCCGAGCACGACCTGGCGTTCTCGACCTGGAGCCTGACCAAGCTGGCGGACTTCCTGGTCGCCGAGGGGGTGGTCGACGACATCAGCCACGAGGGCCTGCGCATCCTGCTCCGCGAGGAAGGCGTCTCCTTTCAACGCCTGAAGACTTGGAAGACCTCCCGCGACCCCGACTACCCGGCCAAGAAGGCCCGCGTCGAACACCTCTACGCGATCGCCGACGGCGAGGTCACACCCGACGAAGACGAGCCCAAAGTCGTCTTCTGCATGGACGAGTTCGGCCCGCTCAACCTCATGCCCCACCCCGGCCGGCAATGGGCCGAGCGCGGCGGGAGACACAAGGACCCCGACCGCGACCCCCGCCGTCGGAGGCGGGCGACCTACAACCGCTACGGCGGAGTCCGGCACCTGTTCGCCGCCCTGGACCTGACCAGGGACAAGCTCTACGGCCACATCAAGCCGGTCAAGAGGCGCACCCAGTTCCTGGAGTTCTGCCGCTACCTGCGCAGCCTCTATCCGCCCAAGGTCCGCATCGCGATCGTCTGCGACAACTTCTCCCCGCACCTGACCACGAAGAAGTGCCAGCGGGTCGGCACCTGGGCCACGGCGAACAACGTCGAGATCGCCTACACCCCCACCAACAGCTCCTGGCTCAACCGCATCGAGGCCCAGTTCACCGCCCTGCGCTACTTCACCCTCGACGGCACCGACCATGCCGACCACAAGGAACAGGGCAGCATGATCCGCCGCTACATCCTCTGGCGAAACCGCCACGCCGACGACCGACGCCTACGCGCCGTCGTCGACAGGGCCAACGTTGCCTGACGCGGCACTAGTCCGGCGGCCTTGGCGGCGGCCGTCTGTGTCAGCCCTGCTCGCATGCGCACTTCGCGCACGCGGCGCCCGAAGGCGATGCGGCGTTCAGCGGCGAGGTCACTGGTGGTCGGCACAGGAAAACGGTAATGCATTCATGTGTAGGGTATATCCTACACTGCGGTCGGGGGAGGCCGCTGAGCTGTGCATTTACGGGGGTGGAGTGTGTCCGCAGCGGAGTCCCTGCGACTCTCGGCACCGTCATCTGTCCCGCTGCCTAACCGCCTGGCCGACCAGGCGGTCCGCAGCGGTCCGCGTGCTCTGCCCGCCGCCGGGCCGCGACGGATGGCCCTGGTGGCTCTGCCGGAGGAGGGCGAGGCGCTCGCCTCGTGGGTGGACCGGCTGGCCGCCGATCACACGGTGCCGCCCGGCGTGATCGGCCAGGCGCTCGGGCTGCAGGCCCGGACCACCATCGGGGCCGAATTCCATCCCGTGTTCTACGGCATCGTCCCCACTCCCATAACTCTGGCCCATATCCGTCAGACGACCGGGATCCGCCCCGCGGAGGTCACCGCGATGCACCTGTCCCGCTACGCGGGCACGGCCCTGGACCTGAGCGGCATCTACCTCGCGGACGAGCGGTCGGTGAACGCGGTCAACCGGCAGGGATGGGCACTGCTGTCCGCCTCGCGGGCCTGCCCGTCGTGCCTGGCCGAGAGCGGCGGCGTGTGGCAGCTGGCCTGGCGGCTGGGGGCGGTGGCCGTGTGCCCCGTGCACCGGGTACGGCTGGTGGAGATATGCCCGCGGTGCGGGATCCGGCTGCAGCAGGGGCTGCGGAGCCGACCGCGCGGCCTGTCGAAACGGTTCCGCACCGACCCCGTGCTCTGCGGCAACTTCCACGCCGGAACCCGCTGCCCCTAGGACGTCCGCGATCTTCCCGCCGAGCTGCTGCCGTCCGCGCTCGCCGCCTGGCAGAGCCGCATCCTGAAGATCGCCGACGGCGATACGCCCCGGATCGGTGGCCAGGCGGTGAGCGGCTGGGAGTGGTTCACCGCCCTGTCCTCGCTGGCCGCGGTCATCCGCTTCGCCGCTCCGCTCTGCCCGCTGGTGGACGATCTGGCGGTGCCCGAGAGCGCCCGCCGGGAACTGGCCACCGCGACGAACCGGCGCTCGCAGGGCGGCTTCGCCTCCGCCCTGCGCACGATGCCCTCGAGCGTGGAGCTGACCCTCGCGGTGCTGGCCGCCGTCGAGCCGATCCTCATCGCGGCCAGCCCGGATGCTGTCGCAGCGGCTCTGGAGCCGTGGGTGAGGGCGGCCGTGACGCGCCGCCGCAAGGTCAAGCACAACCCGCTGCGGAACCTTCCCCTGCCCGGCCCTTTGTCGAGGGCGTACGACCAGGCCATCCCGCCGCTGTCCCGGGTCGCCGGAGCGGCCCGCACCGTCACCGTCCCCGCCGTGCTCAGCCTTGATCACATTCCGCAGCTGCTCGACGAGGGCGACTACAGCGATCTCGTCGAGCGGCACCTGCCGGGCACCGCACCGGCCAGCGGGCGGCGCCTGGCCGCCCTGGCCCTGGCCCGCCTGGCCGGTGCGGACAGCTGGGCCGCCGCCGCCCGCGCCCTTGAGATGGACGCGCACCGGGCCGCCCGGGTCTCGGACGTGGTCGTGCGCCGCATCACCGACACCAACCTGTTCTGGCAGGCCATCGCCCAGGCCGGAGCGCGGCTGCTGCAGCGCGGCCCGGTCGACTACGCCCGCCGTCGCCGCGTCCTGGCCCGCCTTCACGAGATCCCGCACCCGGTGCTGTTCGCCGCCTACCGCCCCCTGGGGCTGCCCGTCACACCGCGGCGCAGGCGCAGCGCGGCGATCTGGGTGTGGACGGCCCTGACCGGCGGCGACGCCCGTGACGCCCCCGCCTACGGCGCCGACAGCCGCGCGAACACCGAATCGGTGGCGGAGAACTGGCGCCGCTTCCGTACCCGCCTTCCGCCGTCCGTCGCCGACGCCCTGACCGCCTACGGCCTGGACCTTCTTCGACACCCCCACCAAGGAGCCGACTTGTGAGCCCTCCGCATGCCCGTACGCGCCCCCTGCGCCGGATCGTCCCACCGGCCGCACGGCCGCGGCTGACCGTCACCAGCCTCGATGCCGCGACCGGGGTGCCGGTCACCCGCACGCTGGAGCAGGCCGGCGAGGTGGCGTTCGAACACTGCCCGCCGATCCGCCGTATCCCGCACTACATCGGGCAGAAGCACACCCCCGGCTGGTTCTGGTCCGCCACCACAGGCACCCTGCTGGGCTACGAGAGCTACCTGGAGTCGCAGTGGCTGACGCTGTACGACTTCGACCAGGACATCGTCGGCATCTCCACCCAGTCCCTGATTCTCGACGGGGTCGGTGTGGGAGAAGTGTGGGAACACACCCCGGACATCTTGTGCCGCCGCGCCGATGGCACCGCGCTGCTGGTGGACGTCAAGAACCCCCGCCTGCTGGACCACCCCGACGTCCTCCTGCAGGCGCTGCGTACCCGTGAGGTGTGCGAGGAACTCGGCTGGGACTACCACCTGGTGGGCGACGTCGAGGCCCAGCGGTTCGCCAACATCTCCTGGCTCGCGGGCTACCGCCGCCCCCTGTACGCCGGGGCCGATCTCGCCGGCCGGCTGATCGCCCTGGCCGAGCGGCCGGTGGCCGCCGAGCAGCTGCTCAGCTTCATGGACGAGCCGGACCTCGCCTTTCCCGTGCTGTGTCACCTGCTGTGGCACCACCGCCTGATCTGCAACCTCGATGCGCCCCTGCGGGCCTCCACCACCATGACCGCCGCGAAGGACCCTTCATGACGACCGCCCCCCGGCCTCAGGCCGCCGCCCGCCTCAAGCTCGGCGACTGGATCGAATGGGAGGACGAACGCCACCAGGTCATCGGCTTCCTCGACACCGCCGTACGGCTGCGCTCCCAGGGCGGCTCCTTCCAGATCGTCCTGACCGCCGAACTGCTCGCCGACCCCACCTTCCACACCGCGGCGGCGGCCGCGGACCCCGAGGCCCCGGCGCGGGAGAACGCGGTGACCCTCAGCCCCGGCGCCCTCCTGGACGGCCTTCCCGACACGGAGATCCAACGCGTCACCGAACTCGAGGGCCACCTGCTGGAGGCCACCACCGGCTACCGGTCCGTGGCCGCGCAGGCAGAAGGCGCCGAGCTGCACCCCGACTTCCACCCCTACCTCCCTGCGCGCCAGCGCATCGCCCGCAAAGCCCAGGAACTGGGCATGACCGAGCGGCGGTTGTGGGACGTGCTCGGCGCCTGGCGGGCCGAGGGGCTGTGGGCCCTGGTCGACCGGCGCAAACACAAGGTGTCCAACCCGCTCGCCGGCGTCGACTCCAGGATCATCGAGGCGATCCTCGACCAGCACACCGCCGAGATCGACGACTCCACCGGCACCCTCGACCGCTTCCACCGGCGCGTACAGAACCGCCTGGACGCCAAGCACGGCGCAGGCGCCGTGCGCCTGCCCTCCCGGGCCACCTTCCACCGCTACACCCAGCTCCTCCTCAAGGGCCGGCACACCTTCGGCGCGTCCACCACCCGCCGCACCACCGCCCAGCAGCCCGACCGGCTCTTCGGACACCTGGTCGCCCACCGGCCCGGCGAGGTCGTCCTGATGGACTCCACCCCGCTCGACATCCGCGCCTGGGGCCCGGCGACCGACACCACCCACGCCGTCGAACTCACCGTCGCTCTCGACTTGGCCTCCCGCTCGCTGCTGTCGTGGCGGATCACCCCGGAGGCCACCAAGGCCATCGATGTCGGTCTGCTGCTGATCGATGCCATGACACCCGAGCCGATGCGGCCCGGCTGGGCCGACCGGCTGCGCTATCAGATGGCCCGCATCCCGCTGCCCCGCAAACTCGACTATCACCAAAGGCTTGCCGACGGTGCCGCCCGCCCCGTGGTCTTCCCCGAAACGCTGATCATCGATCACGGCAAGCAGTTCGAGTCCGATGTCGTCCACCGTGCCTGCACCCGGCTCGGCATCAACCTGCAATTGGGGCGCAAGGGAAAACCGACCGACAAACCGCACGTCGAGGCCGTGTTCACCAAGATCAACAATCAGTTCAGCAAGCACGTCGCCGGCTACAAGGGCAACAACGTCGTCCACCGTGGTACGAACGTCGAGCAGGCCGCCCGCTGGTCGATCCCCGACCTCGAAGACTTCTTCGCCGAATATGTTGTCTCCGTCTACCAGCGCCGCCACCACGATGGTCTGGTCATGCCCGGCTTCCCCGACCTGCGGCTCTCCCCGAACGAGGCATACGCCCTGGCCGTAGCCCGCAGCGGCTACGTCGCCTGCCCGACCGACCCTGAGCTCTACTACGAGCTGCTGCCGATCCAGTGGCGCACCATCCAGCCCTACGGCGTCGAATACCAGTACCTCACCTACGACGCGGACATCCTCTACCGCTACCGCAAATCCACCTCCCCCTACCCCGGCGGCAAATGGCCGGTCCGTATCGACCCTCGCAACGTGCTCCACGCCTACTTCCAGGACCCCGCCGACGGCACCTGGCACGTCCTGCGCTGGACCCACGCCAGCAACGACCACGTGCCGTTCACCGACGTCACCCTGCGCGAGGCCATCCGCCTGGTCGCCGCCCGCCGCCATCGACGGCAAGCAGATCGCCCTGCGCGTCGCCCTGCGCTGCTCCGAGCCCGACTGGATCGGAGCGGGCGTCCGCGACGGGCAGTTCCTCGGCTACGGCTACTGGGAACTGTTCCCCAAGGACCTCGACCAAGCCCGCGCGTACGGATGGATCGAGCTCCAGCTGTGGGTCAAGGAGCCCTGGCAGGTGGAGCGGTGGGACACCGGCACTGCCACAGCGACGCCGGTCCCCTTGCGTCCAGCAGCATCGCGGCCCCGCCGTCCAGCAGGACCTCCCGCGCGAGCGGGCGCTGCGGCAGGCGGCCCCCAGCCCTTGGCCGCCCCGCCCGGTAAGCCGAGACCGGAGTCCTCCGGCGAACCGGCTCCGCCCGAGGACACGCGCTCCCGGCCCGCACCGGCAGCGGCACCGCGGAACAAGGAGGCCTCTCCCGCAGGCGGGGCTCCGCCGCCGGCGCGACAGCACCTCGCCGAGCCGCCGGATCGCACCGGTCCCGCAGACGCTCCCGAGCACCCCGCCGAGACCGACAAGGGATCCCCCACGGAGCAGCCCGCACCGCCCCAGGCACCTCCGCTGCCCGCGTACCCGCCCGACGTCGCACCGGACCGGCCGGCGTGGGCGGCTGCGCTGCGCAGCTGGATCCAACGGGCCCGACGGCGCTGACCGCGATCGCACAGGCGCCATCCGCTGCAGGACGCGCGGGGGGCAGTCCTCGCTGACGAGGAAGCCGCCGCGGGCGCCCTCGAGGCACTGCCCGCATGTTCGGGATCTCCATGGCCCCAGCTCTCCGCTACCGGCGGGCAAGGGCGAAGGCGATGGTCACGAGGAGGGTGACCCCTGCGAACGCCGCCGCGAGCGGGGCCGCCAGCGCCGGGTGGCGCCAGGTCACGTAGACCAGGCTAGCCCCGACGAGCAGCACCAGGAGCACCAGGACGAAGACCAGCAGGGCCCACAGGGTGCGGTGCGGCGCCGCAGGCTCCGGCGGCTGCGCACCACCGGGAGGGTTTGTTGCAGGCATGACACTTCCTCTCTTTCAGGCGTGACGGAGCCACGCGTGGGATGGCAGTTGGACCATGGGCTGCAGCGGTGCAAGCTCCGCAAGTCGGCAGCGCGCCAGTGCTACGCATCAGCGTCGCCCCTCCGCCGCTCCCCTTCGTGTCCTCTGGCCTGTGGCTCTGTCGGTGGCTTGGCTGGAGGGGGCGGACTGGCCCGTCGCGCCCGTGCGGGCGCTGGCTGTTTTCGCGCCCGCTTGAATCGCCGCCGCGGTGCCGCTACCAGTCGGGCCCCAATAGCCCTACACCGCAGGTGACCAAGCTCCACAAGCCCGCCTGAACTGCTTCTTCGCTGTGGCCGCCGACGGCCGCCTCGTGTTGTGGCGCGAGGTTCCCGCGCTACTATTGTTCGAACAGAGATTCGATATTGGTAGGGCGAGACAGGGCATAGCGGATGAGAGGGGTGGAGATGGGAGGCATGGTGTGCCCGGTTTTAGCCACCTCCATGTCGCGTCCGGATACTCCGCCCGCTACGGCGCCTCGCATCCCGACGCCCTCGTACGCGCGGGCGCCGAGCACGGGATGACCACGCTGGCGCTGACCGACCGCGACACCGTCACCGGCACCGTCCGCTTCGCCAAGGCCTGCGCCGCCCACGGCATCAGGCCCGTCTTCGGTGTCGACCTGGCGGTGACCGCCCACGCTCCCGCGCCGCCGGGTCGGCGGCCGCGGACCCCGGTGCGCGGTGGCGCGCACGTGCCCGAGGCGTCGATACGGATCGTCCTGCTGGCCCGCTCCGCGGCGGGGTGGGCGGGTGTGTGCCGCCTGGTGTCGGCCGCGCACGCCCACCCCATCGACGGGCAGCCGGTCGCCTCCTGGGAGGCACTGGCGGAGCACGCGGGCGAGGACCTGACGGTGCTGCTCGGCCCGGCCAGCGAGCCGCTGCGCGCCCTGTCCGCGGGCCGTCCCGACATCGCCGAGCAGCTGCTCGCGCCGTGGCAGCACCTGCTCGGCGACCGGGTGCGCCTGGAGACCGTCTCCTACGGCCTGCCCGGGCTCGGCGCGGGCTCGACCCGGCTCGCGGCCCACACCCTGGCCCTGGGCGACCGCCTGGGCATCGCCGTGGTCCTCACCAACGCCGTCCGCTACGCCCACCCGCACCAGCACCGGCTCGCCGACGTCCTGGACGCCGCCCGCCTGCTGCGCCCCGTCCCGCACCGTGGCCCGCTGGATCCCGGCGAGCGCCACCTGAAGGACGCCGCCGCGATGGCACAAGTCGCCGAGCGCATCGCCGCGGCCGCCGGTGCCCGTCCGGGCCGCGCCGACCAGCTGCTCGGCGAGACCGAGGCCACGGCCGAGGCCTGCGCTGTGGACCCCGTCGCCGATCTCGGGATCGGCGGCACGCACTTCCCCGAGCCGCACGTGGTCGGCGCCGGCTCCGAGCCCGGGGACGGGATGCGGCTGCTGCGCCAGCGCTGCGAGGCCGGGATGACCGCCCGCGGCCTCGATACCGACAGCGCGGCCATGCACCAGCTCGACTACGAGCTCGGCGTGATCGCCCGCCTGCACTACGAGGCCTATTTCCTCGCGGTCGCCCAGGTCGTCACGGACACACGCGCCCTGGGCATCCGGGTCGCCGCCCGCGGCTCCGGCGCCGGATCCATGGTCAACCACGCGCTGTTCGTCGCCACCGCCAACCCCTTGGAGCACCGCCTGCTGTTCGAGCGGTTCCTGTCGGAGCGGCGGACCTCGCTGCCGGACATCGACCTCGATGTCGAGGCCCATCGGCGCCTGGAGGTCTACGACCAGGTTTTCGCCCGGTTCGGCTCCGCGCGGGTGGCCGTCACCGGGATGCCGGAGACCTACAGGGCAAGGCATGCCCTGCGTGATACCGGCCTCGCGCTCGGGATCCGCCCGCAGACCGTGGACCGGATCGCGAAATCGTTCCCGCACATCAGGGCGGGCGACATCCGCTCCGCACTGGCCGAGCTGCCAGAACTGCGGCACCTCGCCGCCGAGGCCGACCAGTACGGCCCGCTGTGGGAGCTCGCCGAGGGCCTGGACGCGCTGCCCCGCGGCATGGCCATGCACCCGTGCGGCGTCATCCTGTCCGACGCGAGCCTGCTCGACCGCCTGCCCGTGCAGCCCGCGCCCGGCGGCTCCTATCCGACCGTCCAGGCCGACAAACACGACGTCGAGGACCTGGGCCTCCTCAAATTGGATGTCCTCGGCGTGCGGATGCAGTCGGCGATGGCGCACGCCGTTGGCGAGATCCGCCGCACCACCGGACGCCACCTCGACCTCGACAGCCCCGACCACGTCCCCCTCGACGACCCGGCGACCTTCGAACTCATCCGCAGCGCCCAGGTGCTGGGCTGCTTCCAGCTCGAGAGCAGCGGCCAACAAGATCTCATCTCGCGGCTTCAGCCGCGGCACATGCAGGACGTGATCGCCGACATCTCGCTTTTCCGGCCGGGGCCGGTCAAGGGCGGCATGCCCGCCCGGTTCATCGCCGCCCGTCACGGGATCGAGGAGCCCCGCTTCCCCCACCCCGACCTGGTGCCGATCATGGATGACACGTACGGAGTCGTGATCTGGCATGAGCAGATCATGATGATCCTGTCCGTGATGACGGGCTGCGACCTGGCCGCCGCCGACGTCGCCCGCCGCGCCCTCGCCGACCCCGACCGGCTGCCGCGCGTAGAGGCCTGGTTCCGCAGCTGCGCCGCGGAGCGCGGCTACACCCCGGACGTGACCGGTGAAGTCTGGTCCACCATCCGCGAGTTCGGCGCGTACGGGTTCTGCCGGGCGCACGCCACGGCGTTCGCGATCCCTGCCGTGCAGTCCGCCTGGCTCAAGGCGCACCATCCGGCGGCGTTCTTCGCCGGGCTGTTCGAGCACGACCCCGGTATGTGGGCGCCCCGCGTCCTGGTCCAGGATGCCAAGCGGCACGGCGTGGCGATCCTGCCCGTCGACGTCAACGCCTCCCGCCGCGCGCACACCGTCGAACCGACCGCCAACGGGTGGGGGGTGCGGCTCGCGCTGTCCACCGTGCGCGGGATCACCGACGCCGAGAGCGCCCGCGTCGAAGCAGGCCAGCCCTATACGGGGCTGCAGGACCTGTGGCTGCGGGCCCGCCCCTCGCTGCCGCTCGCCCAGCGCCTCATCAAGATCGGAGCGCTCGGGCCGCTGCAGGGCGCCCTGACCCGGCGGGACCTGCTGCTGCACGCCGCCGAACTCCACCGCTCCACCTGCAGCCGGGCCACCAGCGACGGCCAGCTCCCGCTCGGCGACGTCACGGACACCGGCGAGCCGGCCGGGCTGCCGGAGATGACCAGCCGCGACGTCATGAGCGCCGAACTCGACGTCCTCTCCATCGACGTCACCGCCCATCTCCTCGAACACCACCACCGGCTGCTCGCCGAGCTCGGCGCCACCGACGCCCGCCACCTGCAGGCCCTGCACCCCGGCCAGCACGTCCTGGTCGCCGGCGTACGGGCATCCACCCAGACCCCGCCCATCCCCTCCGGCCGACGCATCATCTTCGTCACCCTGGAGGACGGCTCGGGAATGGTCGACCTCGCCTTCTTCGAGGACTCCCACGACGCCTGCGCGACCACGATCTTCCACTCCGGCCTGCTGCTCGCACGCGGCACCGTCGAGAAGCGCGGCCCCCGGCGGACCGTGGTCGGGCAGATGGTCTGGGACCTGGAGGAAATCGCCGCCGCCCGCCGAGACGCGGGCCCCGAGGCCGCGCTGCGCCTCCTCGACCGCACCGCCCCCGCCCCCACCCCGCCGCGCACCGACGCCCCCACGCCGGCGGGCCGGACCCTTGAGGACGGCACCGCGGGCGCGCGCCTCAGCGCCTGGAGCGACCTCCAGCCCGCCGGGTCACGCTCCGCCGACCTGCGCCGCCTCGGACATCGGTCACCAGGCTCGGCGGGGTGAGCGCGATGAACCCGCCCGCCCGCAGCATCCTGCGCATCCACCTCCACGACCTCGGCCCCGGCGACCAAGACCTCTACGAGAACGCACTCGCGCTGCTGCGCGACCTCACCCCCCTCGTGCAGGCCCTCCTACCCGACGCCGCCGACCTCGACGTCACCGGCGCCCGCCGATTCTTCGACCGCGACACCCACGGCCTAGCCGCCATGGCCTCCCTGCGCCTGGCCGCGCACTTCGGGCTGCGTGCCACCATCGGCGGCGGCCCCAACCGGATGCTGGCCGCGATGGCGGCCGCCGCCTCCGCGCCCGGTACTGCCACCGTCATCGACCCCACCGACGAGGCCATCGCCGCCTTCCTGGGCCCCCGGCCCATCGGTGCCCTCTACGGCGTCGGCCCGGCCACCGCCCGCACCCTCGGCGAGTACGGCATCCACCGCATCCACGACCTCCTCGACATCCCTGCGCCCACGCTGCAGCGCATCCTCGGCAAAGCCACCGCCGACACCCTCGCCGCCCGGGCCCGCGGCCTCGACCCCCGGCCGGTCGCCCCCGAACAAGCACCCCAAACAACGAGCTGCACCCACACGTTCACCCGCGACGAACTCGACCCCGACGAACACCGGCGCGCCCTCCTCGACCTCTGCGAGCGCCTCGGACTGCGCCTGCGCACCTCCGGACAGGTCGCCACGCGGCTCGCGCTCACCGTCGCCTACGCCGACGGCTCCACCACCCAGCGCTCCCGCACCCTGTACGAATACACCGCCCACACCCCAGCCCTCAGGAACAGCGCCTACGACCTGTACACCCGGCTGGGACTACAGCGGGCCCGCGTCCGCACGATCACCCTGCGCACCGACCTGGCCGACGCCCACCATGCAGTCCAGCAACTCCTCCTGGACCCGGCAGACGACAAACGACGCCGCATCGAGGCCGCCTCCGACAACGCACGGACCAGATTCGGCGACCAGGTAATCCGCCCAGCCACACTCAGCGGCGCGGTGAGACGTACACCGAAGGCCTAAGTCCCCCTTCGCCGAGAGCACGGCAGGATTCTCACAAGGGTGAAGCAATTCCCGGGGCAGCGGCATGTATGCCGCAATGGCTCGGGCAGGCACTTACCAGCGGCGCTGCCCGCTTACCACGCCCGGAGTTACGGCCTTGTGACCCCAGGGGGCCACGGTGGGCAGCGACGTGGTGAACAGCGCGGCGAACAGTGCCCTATGGCCAGTGAACTTGAGAAGCAGATAGACGAAGCCACCGACGCGCTCCTCTCCGGCATGGGACGCCTCCTCGCCGGACAGGACCTCGACGGAGTGAAGCGGACCGACGCCACTTTCCTCCGCCCGGGCACCCGGGTCCTTGCGAAGGTGGAGGGCCCGGTGCGCCGCTCCTCGTACCGCGCGGGATGGCAGCGCCTGGCTGGTCGCGTCGGCCTCCTGGGCGCGACCGGCGGCACGGGCTACGCCTACTGGCGCGACCCCGCTGTCACCCTGCAGGCCCTCGAGTACGGCGGGATCGGCGCGGCGTCCGCCGCGGCCGCGGGCGGTCTGGCCTACGGAGTCCTTGGCCGGGACCGGCGGGAGCTGATGCGGGAGTGGGTCGACCCGCTGCACCAGGCCCTCGCCCAGCCGCTGGGGATCGCGGAGCAGACTGACCCGCGACGCTACCTCCACATCCCGCTCAACTTCACCGACGACGACGCGGTCATCCGCGTCGACCTGCCGGTGCACCTGCGGTTCTCCCGCGACCTGGTCGCCGACCTCATCGCGCAGAAACTCGCGCTGCCAGGCCTGACGTTCTCCTGGCACCCGGCCGGACGGCAGCCGTTCGTGCTGGCGAAGAAGACCCGCCGCCCGCCAGCCACCGCCCGCTTCAAGGACGCGGCCGTGCGGGACCTGGTAGCGAATGCGCCGGAGTCCGCCCCGGTCATCGGCATCGGAGCTGGAGCCAAGGCCATCGGCGTCGACCTGGACGCGGAGTCCCCGCACATCCTGGTCAACGCCTCCACCGGCGGCGGCAAGTCGGTAACCCTGCGCACCATCACCTGCCAGATGCTCCACCACGGCGCACAGGCATCCGTCCTGGACTACAAGCGGATCTCGCACCCCTGGGCGCGCGGCCTGCCGGGCGTCACCTACTGCGCCGACATCGCCGACATCCACGACACCCTGATCCAGCTCGGCCAGGAAGGCCGGCGCCGCGTACGCCTCGCCGAGGAACTCGGGCCCGACGCCGACCCCGCCGCCATCGGCCCACGGCAGTTGATCCTCCTCGAAGAGGTCAACGCCACCATGAAGCAGCTCGCCCGCTACTGGGAGAAGATCCGCGAGTCCGGAGACCCGAAGATCTCCCCGGCCATCGACGCGCTCGGCGAAGTCCTGTACATGGGCCGGCAGGTGCGCATGCACGTGCTGCTCGTCGCGCAGTCCGCGACCGTCCGCGCCCTGGGCGGCCCGGAAATCCGCGAGCAGTTCGCCACCCGCATCATGGCCCGCTACACCATGAACGCATGGAGGATGCTCGCCCCCGAGATCCACCCCGCGCCGAAGAGCACGAAACACCCCGGCCGCGCCCAGGTCGTCGTGGGCAGCGCCGCGCACGAGACCCAGGTGATCTTCTTCACCGAGGCCGAAGCCCGAGCGTGGGCCATCGGCCGCCCATCAATCCGCGCCGCGGACCACAGCACTTCCCAGGAGGCGACCAGCGTGGAGCTCCACAAGGACCCGGCCCCGCCGGATGCCTCCGCCCTGGACAGAGCGCGGTCCGCCCTGCCCAACGGCCCCGGCCCAGAGACCGCCGTGCACCTCACACCCCCGGCGCCCCAGGACCCTTTACCCGCAACGGGCGACACCGGCATCGTGGCGCCGCCGCCGGGAGACCGGACCGCAGACAAGGACGATCTGGCGGTGGGGCTGCGCGAAGCGCACGACGAGCACCTGCCGGAGATCACCCTCGGCGCGCTGCGTTTCGCCCGCGCCAACGACCCGGACTTCCCCGGACCGGCGGGACGGCGCGGCAGCGAGATCCTCTACCATGTCGGCGACCTCAAGCGCTGGGCCCGCAACCGGCCGCGCGCCGCCATCGGCACCACCGACCTGCCGTAGAAGGCAACTCCCCCTCGGGGAGCGCCTATGCGCCCGGGCCGAGCAGCGCTTCGACGGCAGCTCAGTCCCGGCGGCAGCCCGCTGTGAGGGAGGCGGGGTTGCGCCAACCGTGTGGACCACCGCGCGGGGGCGCCGCCCCGGCCGGGGAGCGGGCGTTCACCCGGCATGAGGACTCAGCCCCATCCAGAGGTATCCGCACTCCACGACGATGCCGCGCTGCCGGGCTACCTGGAACGGACTGGGCACGCGAGCAGCCTTCGTGTGTGGTGCGCCTGGTGCTGCGTGTGGCACACCCACAGCGTGCCCGACGGGGCTCCGGCAGGCGCCACCGAGCGCCGGACCGCGCACTGCTACGCACCGGACTCGCCCTACCGGCTGCGCAGCTTGACGATCACCGTGTCCGCGGAGCCCTTCGACATGGTGCGAGACACCGTCCGGGAGGCCTCGCCCTACCGGCGGAGCATGATCCAGCAGGGGAGGATCACCCCCGCCGTCGCCCGTCTGCGGGCTCAGGTCCTCTGCGAGAACCCCGAGGACACGGACGGCGCGGCGGCTTTGAGAAATTCCTGACCGGCCTGCGCGGCGCCGGAGTTGCCCACGGCTGTAGGCCGTCAGCCGTCGCGGGGCACGTCCACTGAGTGCTGCCCGGGGGGGCAAAGAAGAGCGGCCGACGCCCAATCCGCCGAAGCGGGTGGCAAGGGCGCCGGCCAACCGAAGACACCACACCGTTCAGGAAGACCGAACCGGTGAGGGCCTGCTCAAGTGTAACGGGGTGCTCCGCAGGAGCCGCTGTCTCCTTGCCTGTAGTGATGTAGGGCCAGTGGCCTTGTCTCGGCGGTGGGTGGTGGCAGACAGGCCCGAGCCGAAACCGTCCCTCCACGGAGCTCCACATGGCTGCTGCCCTGGGCCCGAGACGTGACGGAGTCGCGCGCCGAGCCGGGCTGCACAGCAGCGACAGAACTCAAGGCGTTGCCCAGCGCAGGGGGAAGTCCAACTCGACCCACACGACGCTGCCCCCGTCGTTCTGACGCCGCGCCCCCCAGGACCACGGCGACGTCACGGACCGCAGTTTGGCCAGGGCCTGCTCCAGATGGTCGTTGTGTAGCTCGTTTCCCTTCGTCCGCCGCGGCATGTTGCCGCTGGCGTCGGCAACCTGAAGGACCAGGTGCTGCTTGGTGCTGCGCAGATAGACGTGCACCGGTTCCAGGCCCTTCTCCAAGGCGTGCCTGACGAAGGAGCCAACGGCTGCGCCGATGCGCGTGCTGCCCTCGTCGCCGACCCCCCAGGCCGTGAGCGTGTCGACGGCGAACTCTTCTGCATCTTGGATGGAGCCTTCGTGAGGGCCGCCTCCCATGGTTTCCCTGCCAGACAGGGCGTGCGCTGCACTGCGCGGGGCTTCCTCGTCCAACGGTGACTTCGACTGGAACGTGAGCATGACGAGGTCGTCGTCGTGTTCCTCGGCAACCCCCAGGGTGTCGAGGACCTGATCGTGAATGGCTTGGCACGATCCCGACGCCGCCGCAAGGCCGAGCTGCAGCTTGTCGAGGCCCGCCTCGATGTCGCCGGCTCTGCGGCCGGTGGGACTGATCGCGTAGTCCAGGAGGCCCTTGGTGAAGAGCATGCCGGTGGCACCGGGCGCCAAGGGCAGCGAGAACGTCTCATACGGGTGCGCACCCACCCCTAAGGGGAGCGAGGGCTCCTCCTCTCCACGTAGGACCTCCCCTTCTGGAGTGCGGATCAATAGCGGAGGATGCCCTGCCGAGGAGTAGTAGACCCGTTCCTGCTGAGGATCAAAGACGGCGTAGATACAGGAAGCGATATTGAAGTCGTCGTTGATCTCGTCAGCGAGTGAGTTCAACAGGGCAAGCACGTCCCCCGGCAGGAGATTGAGACGGGCATACGCACGAACAGCGGAGCGGAGCTGCCCCATGACGGCCGTGGCACGCATACCCGGACCCATTACGTCGCCGACCGTCAGGGCAACTTGGCCGCCCCCGATGGGGATGACGTCGTACCAGTCGACCCCGGCGGAGTGCACCTTGGTGCCGAACCGGTAGTGAGCCAAGACGTCCAAGTCGTCGATCTGCGCGAGCTTGCTCGGGAGCAGATTGTGCTGCAAGGCGATCGCGTCGCGCCGGTGCTGTTCATCGCCTGCCCTCAGAAGCTGCAGCTCGGCCTGTTGCTCCTCCGCACTAAGGCTCTCGTACCATTCGAGCCAGCCTTCGTCGGCCCGCGACGGACGATCGACATCGGATGCGAGCGCCGGGGAGTTGTCCGCGCTGTCCGCGGAGGAACCACGGACAACCTCCCTGTGACCCGGCTGCCCTGATGCCTCCGAATCGTCAAGAACGACGCCCTGCACGATGTGTTTGTCTGCGTCCTGATCGCTCGGCAGCCCCACGCGGGTCCGCAGGCCCGCCAGATCCTGATGCTGGTGGTCGAGTTCATCCGACACGCTGTCCAGCACCGCGGCATAGTCCTGCAACGAGGGCTCGGCAGGGGCTTTCACCACCCGGGGCATCTGGTCTCCGGTGGACTGCTCCCCGGCGCCGCCGTCACGCTGGATCGCCTCCAGCGCCTTGCGGTAAGCCTCCGCCGCCTGCTGCGCGGCCACCTTGATCTCCTCGGCGGTCGCGCGCTCGCGGCGGGCCCGCGCGAGCTCTGTTTGCGTCCGCACCAGCTGCTGATTCGCTAGTTCCAACTCGCCGCGTGCGTGAACCAGGGCCTGCGCTGGGTCCCCTTGCAGTGCCTGGTCTCGTTCGGCCGCCAGGACAGTGCACTGCCCTTGAAGCCAAGCGATCATGGTTAACAGAGTCTGGACCAGCTGGCTCGACCGGTACAGCGCGCGCTCCGCCTCCAGCTGACGTTCGAGAGCATCGGTCAACTGGCGTTGCAGTGCGTTGACCTGCTCGGGGCCTGAGCGCGGGCGCTGACGCGACAGCTCGCGTACCTGTGGAGGCCGTGCAGCGGCCGAGTGGAGCGCTGCGGCCTCCGCGCGCATCCGGGCCTGTAGCCGCGGCTCCCGTATCAGCGATGCCACAAGTCGATCAAGTAGTTCGGACGGGATGAGCTTCGCCCCCGACAGGTAGTCGCTCCAAACGGTCCTTGCAGTGCCGAACTCTTCCTCCAGCTGACGCAGGGTCCTGCCCTGCGTGCGCTGCCGCAGCCAGCCGGCCAGCTCGTTCGCACTCTCCGTCTGCCCTTTGAATGCCCCGTACTTACGTCCCGCTACCCCCATCGTCCCCCCTGTCCGTGGACAACCCAGGGAGTTGTCCGCGCATCACCTGCGGCGACAGCCTTCCCGCCGGACGGACAATCGCACCAGTGTGCAACCTGAGGTCTCCAGTTTTCCCGAGATTCAGGAGGCCTCCGTTTCCGTGCTCGCCATCCCGCCATGCGTTTTGGTGGCCACTCAACGCACCGCGATCTTCGCGCTGGTGGCCCCCGTGCTCTTGCTCATTACCGTCGCCGCTCTGCCGGCCCTGGTCGTCCTCCCCTTCGTCCACGGCGGCACCGACAGAGTTGTCACGCTCCTTCGCGCTCATTCCGCCTACGCCAGAACCCTCCTGACCGGCAGCCGAAACGGCGCCTCTGGGCGGTGCTGAGGCTGGCCTGCGGCCAGGCCGGTTGTCTCGTGGAAGAATCAGTCCTCGTCCTCGTCGCTGGCGTCGGCCTCGCTGGGAGGCCGCGGGCTGATCTTCTCCCACTTCAGGTACGCGACGGTGCCAGCGGCCGCGGCGACCGGCCACACCAGCGAGAGATCCTCGGCGACCTCCTTCGCTGCATCGCTCGTGAGCACGACTTGCATCAGGGTGATCAGGAAGACGGAGGTGACGAAGAAGGCGAAGAGGCTCCGCTGCTGGGTCCAGGTCAGGGGGCCGGGCTGGGCAGCGAGGAACTGTCGTGCCGGTCTTTCCAGGTCCTGCAATTCATCACTGAGCTCGTCGGTCAGGTCGGCGGGATCAAAGGGTTCGAAAGCTTCGAAGTCCCGCTGCGCGTAATACTGTTCGAGCTCCAGGGCCAGGCCTGAGGCCTGGGACAGCGGGTTTGATGAGAATGCCTGGAGACGGGACATCGTCTCGTTGAGCATGCGGGTCAAATCGGATGTGACCCCGAACTTGGCAGTCGCGGGGATGGAGCCGGGCGAGGGCGGCCTGTATCAACGCGGAGTTCTCGATCACCGCGCGCATGGCGGGGCTGGGGCCCATGACGCTGATGTTCCGGGCAGCCGTGCGCAGGACCTCCTCCATAGCGGGACTGATCCCGGGAACGGCGGATCGGCGCAGCCTGGGGCCACGGCGTTCCGGCCCCTGCTCGTCCCCTGGCGGAGCAGCAGGCAGGTCAGAGGGCTCGGCGTCGTGCTCGTCGGGAGAGGACGTATCCGACATGCTGCTCCTGGCGCTCGATGGTGGCCCGAGGATCGCACAAATCGGGGCGCTCGGGGGGGCTCCTTCGGCAGTGTGCGCGGGCCGCTGCCGCCGTGCTCGTAGTAGCGGCGCCTACAGGCGGCAGGGCGTAGGTCTCGCCCCCGTGGTGCACGGTCACCGTCCAGCCGGCTGCGGTGCTCATCGGCCGTCGCGGGGCCGCCGGTGGCTGGACGCCGATCCCGGCTACGCCGGTCGAGGCGCCGACGTGCTCTTGCCCAAGTCAGTTCCGACCGGCCTGGGAGGCGTTTCCCGCTCACAGGTATGATGCATAGGGTATATAGTTATCTTGAAGGGTGGTCCTGTGGCAGGGCCTCCCGTCATCGAAGGCATCCACCCAAACCAAGGGAGAACTCGTGGACTTCGACTTCCGCGAAGAGGTCAGCTTCTTCACCACGCTGCACCCCGACGGTGAGGTCGACCACTCGGTCGGCCGATCCACCCGCACCGCGCTGCTCACCGGACTGCCCATCCTCGCCGGAGTGGCCCCGTGCGCCACGCTGCCGCTCGGCGACGGCATCGAGCTGCACCACCAGGGCGCCAGCACGGACGCGGCCAACCCGGTCGCGTCCAGGCTCGCCGCGCACTACGGCCACGAAGACCTCGCCCTGCACGGGCCGGTGTACCTCACCGGAGACAGCGGTGAGAGCGACACCGCCACCGGCATGGCCTTCGCCCCGTTCGACGCGCTGTGCGACGCCCTCAACGCGGCCGCCGGAGCCACCGGCATCCGCCTGTACCGCAAGGTCTGCCCGGGCGAGGACGTCATCGTCGCCTACGACGACTTCGTCCCCGGTGACACCTTCTGGTTCCTGGGAACCAGCCGCCGAGTCCTGCGGTTCGAGGACATGGACCCCCGCAGCGCCACCGCCCAGAACGACCCCGGTGCCCGACTCCTGGTCTGCGACGACGGATTCGCCATCACGGCCCTGCCCGGAGCGATCTTCCCCGAGCGCGCCGACCGCGCCCCGGCCGGGTACTGGCAGCGCACCGGCAACCGACTCCTGCCCGCTGGGTGAGCACCCCGGGGCGGCCCGCGCCGGGCCGCCCCCCTCGCCGGACCAGTCACCGCTCACCGAGAGGCCTGCAGCATGTCCGCACCGCACAACCACGACCGGGACCCGCTCCCCGGCGGCCAGAACCCCGTCCTCACCGGCTCCGACGAGGCAGCCGACCCGGACGACACCGAGGACGACGGCCCGGACGTCACGGTGGTCGTCGAACTCACCGTCACCGAGACCGTCTCCTACGAGTTCCGCTCCGAGGTCGAGGTCCCGGCCTGCGTCGCCGCCGACCAGCACGAACTGCACGACTACCTCGCCGACAACGAAGACCTCTGGCTCGACGACCTCGACCCCACCGGACGCACCAGCGACCTCTGCATCAACGAGCGCAGCCTCGACCAGGTCGAACTGGCCGCGTGAACATCGAGCACCCCTGACGCCGAGCGCCGCCCCATCAGCCGCCGGTCCACCCGCTGCGGCCCCGTACGGGGCGCCAAGAAGTCGCCCCGGACCGGCAGGCGCCGCGCAGCCGTCCAGCACCGATCCCCACGCGGACGCGGCTGTTCCCCTGTACTCCGCCCCGCCTCAACGCGCCAGCAGGCACCCGAACCGAAAGGACCATTCCTTCAGAGCGACACCATCACCCCGGTCGCCCCCAAGGCCCGTGCCGCGTACGGCGCTTACGTCACCCTCGGCCGCCCCGAGGGAGCGGACAGGCTCGCTCAGAGCCTGTCCGCCCTCGCGGGATACGCGGCGGCCCGCACCGGGAACCAGACCTGGAACGGCGCCGCGCACCACCTGGCTACCGCCATCGAAGCCGTCGGCACCGCCTCCGCCGCGCACCGCAAGGAACGCAGCGTCCTGCACCAGGCCGCCGCCACGCTCACCGTGGACGCGATCGTCGCCTTCGAGCGTGCTCACGCCGCCGACCACGGACGCCACCAGCCCGCGCCCGGCACCGAGTACGACTTCAGCATCTCCGACATCGGCCGAGCCGCCGTACAACTCCTCGGCACGCCCTGGCATGCCGAGTCCCTGCCCTGGGGCGTCAGCGCCCACATCGGCGAGGAGGGCAAGTCCGGCGGCGGCTACCTGCTCGCGGTCGACGAAGATGGAGGCCTCTATATCGCCGACGACGCTCGCGGGGGAAGCCGCACCGAGCTGGACGGAGCGTCTGCGGCTGACGGTCTGCCTGCCCTGGCCGCCCGCGTCGCCGACATTGTGACCAGCCTCCACACCTTCCTCGGGTGACCCCCGCGAGGCCCGCCCCCGGGCGGGGCGGGCCTCGCTCGACTGAACTGCGCCCTGGCGGGGACGGGCCGCCCCGGCGCCTGCCGTCCTCTGGCGCCGGCGCTCCGCCTGGCCATGCCCGGCATCCGGGCCAGTGCATTGCGCTTGGCCGACACGCCCCGCCTCTTGAGCCGGATCAGCAGCCGGAAGTCCGCTCCGGCCAGCAGAAACGCGCAAGAAAAAGTTCCACCCCATCCACCATGTGTGATGCAAAGAATGTATAGTTGTCTTGTTGGTTGGTCCTGTGGCAAGGCCCCAACACCGAAGACCCACACTCCACTTCAGGAGACACCCATGTTCACGACGGCTACCGCAACCGAAGACCAGAGCTACGCCCTACTCATCCAGCCCACCGGCGCCTTCCGCCTGATGACCTGGTCTTCCGCCACCACCCCGCGCCACGTACTGCGCTGCGAAACCGCCCGGCCGGTCGACCTCACCACCACCCTCACCCTCTGGGTCGACGAAGACGCCGCCACCCTCGGCGAGAAGGCCAACCGCGCCGCCCACGGCCTCATCACCCTCTACCGACCGACCCCGCCGCCGTACTTCGGCGATGTCGCCGTCACCGGCACCCCCGACGCCTCCGGCAACGCCCCCGGGCTCAGCGAAACCCAGGCGCTCGCACTGATCAGCATGTACCTCGAGACCGCCCCGACCAGCCTCATGCCGCACCCCCGCCGCTCCTGACCCAGCCCACGCAACTGGCTCCCGGACCTTTCCGGGAGCCAGCGCCCCCAGCCACCGAGAGGAGCCCCCGTGCACCGCACCTCCTGCCAGACCTTCACCGTCATGGGCCTGCGGCTGGACGTCGACCTGGGCGACATCTTCATCGCCGGAGTCGTACCCGGCCCGATCGCCGACGAGGTCATCATCCTCAGCACCAGCGAAGAGGAACTCACCCGGTGGGCCATGGACGTCGACGCCCCCGACGCGGACACCGCCGCGCGACTCGCGCGCCAGCACTGCCGCACCGAGGCCGACACCGGGGAGCAGGAATGTTCGTGGTGACCGTCGACACCCGACTCGGCGCCGTCGTCGTCGCCCCGGAGTGCACCGATGACCTCGACGACCTGACCTGCACCGTCATCACGGGCGCCGAGTTCACCTGGCGGCCCGACCTCGAAGCCTTCACCCACCCCGGCGAGGACCGGCAGGCGGCGGCCGACATCTCCCTGCGGCTCGTCGTACTCGGACACGACGTCCTCGCCGCCTGACCAGACCAGCAAGCGCAAGCCGCCCGGTGGCGGGGGAGTGGCAACCCCGCCACCGGGACCGACCGAAGACACACACGGAAGGCCCCACGATGTCCAACCCCCTGATCCCCGGCGCGGCCCACGACGACGGCACCAGCCCCGACGCCAAGCGCTGGACCCCCGACCAGGAGCAGCACACCCGTGCCGATGACCTCACCGACCTGTTCGGCCCCGTCATCCACACCTACACCCGCGCCCAGGGCATCGCCGACGGCGCCCTGGTGGAAGTCCCACAGGACCTGGCCCGCGAGGCGGGCTTCCGGGTCCACGTCGCCTTCACCGCCGCCGCCTGGGCGGACTGCGTCGCGTGGAGCGAGGAGGACAGTCGCCACCAGACCCCCCCAGGACGAGACCGGCCGCCTGTGGGACGTCCTGACCACGACCCGCTTCGGCATCCGGCGCAGCCCGGGTGGCCACCGCGCCGCGATCGAACTCGACCGCGTTCCGCGCGACGGGAAAGCCCAGCACGCCGTCCGCACGCAGCTTGTGGCCCACATCGGGCCCGGAGACCACGCCGAGCCCGTCATGACGATCATGCAGCCGAACGAAGACTGACCGGAGAAGACCACTCCCGCGACGGCGCTCCCGATCCGTCGCAGGAGTGGACTTCCGGGAGTGCCTGCTTCAGGAGGCCCCCGAGCTGGATGCCCTGCTCCTAGCTGAAAACTGGAACCGATCCGGAGCCCTGTACGCAACGCCTAGTGTTGCTCGACGGTGAGCGCGCCCGCGGACGGCACGAGGAAGACGCGTACGGCGTCGCTCACGTCGCGCATCACCGGTGCCTCCTGTCCGCGTGTGCCCGGTAGGCGCGGCTCGCGGCGCCTTGGGCACGCTTCCATGCGATGCGCAGGCAGTTTCCCGCCGGGCAGTAGTTCTCTCGCTGGCAGGGAGGGCAGCTGTAGAGGTGCGCCATGTAGTGCGCGTACAGCTCGTCCGCATGCGTTGCGGCCTGGTCGGTGGTGTTCATGAGTCGATCGTCCGTTGGGGGAGGGGCTCGTGCAGTGGGGTGGTCACGCCGATTGACGCTGTCGGCTGGGCGGCCGTCGCGGTCACCGTGGCCAGTTTGAACGCCACCTCCAGCTCGCGGCCGACGTCGTGGCCGTTGAGGAGGGTGTGCGGGGTGTTCGTGGCGTCGATCCAGGGTGGGGTGTCCCAGATGGCGCCGTTGCTCGGCGGGAGGGCGAGCCACCCCTCCGGTCCGGTGCGTACCTCGACGCTGTCGTGCACGGCCGCGTACCGGCCTGTTGCTGGCAGCACCAGCAGTGCGGCGGTCTGTTGGTGGGTGACCAGGCACGGGACGAGGCTGATGCGGTCGAGGCGCAGCATCGCCACCATTCCGACCCGGAAGGGGACGAGGACCGCGTCGAAGTGGGTGGTGGCGGCGATGAGGGAGCCGCCGGGTGTCGACTGGAGTGCCTCCTCGAGGGTGCCCTCGGCTAGGCGGGGGGATGAGGTGACGTAGGGGTGTGCGCCGGGGGCCGGGCAGTTGTGGTTGTCGCAGGTGCAGCCCTGGCGGGGGCGCAGTCGGTGTCCTAACGTCACCGACCAGCCGAGTTGGACGTAGGCGCGAGCGGCAGCAGCCGGAGCGCGGGTGTTGATCGGCTCCATCGCCGACACCCCCATGTGATCGCTTAGGCACGGATTGTGATGCCCATGAGGATGGGGGCCGGGACGCAGTGCGCCCCCTAGAAAAACTAGGGGGCGTTGACCGGTGGGTGATGGCGGGTCAGCTCACGAGTTCCATGTGGCGGATCAGTCCGGAGAGCGCACTGGCCTGTGAAGGGACGCCGGTCCGGGCGAGGTCGCTGACGAGGGCCCTGGCCATGGGGTCGGCGTGGACGTAGTACGGGGCCTCGGCCGCCGCGGCCCGCAGCTTGGTGACTGCGCTGGGGCTCTTGCCCATGCGGTGCAGGGCCCGCGCCTCGTCGATGGCGAAGTGCGTGCGCCGTTCACGGCTGGGCACGTCATTGACGTTGACGTCCGGCACTCGCCGCAGGCCTGTGTCGGGCTGGTCGACCTCGACGCCGGCCTCGGCCGCGTGCACGGCGACCGTGCCCCTGCCGAACACGGTGTGCTGGTCGACGTCGTACCAGCCGTCGCCGAGCCGGTCGGCATCCGCGAGGGCGGTGTCGATCCGCGCCCACGCGTCCGTCGTCCGGCCGCCGCGCGCGTGCGCGATGGCGCACCGCAGGTGCAGCGCGCCGCGCAGGGAGAGCGCCTGCGCGCGGTGCCCCGTGGCGTACGGCTCGAGGTCCTGCAGGGCCGCGTCGGCGACCGCCACCGTCTCGCGCAGCGACGCCTGATGGAGCAGCGCACCGCACCGGTCCCACGCGACCGCTGCCTTGATCACCGGGTCGTTGAGCAGCGCGGCCGCGCCGGCCGCCACCTCCGCCGCGATCCACGCCAGGTCCGGGTATCCGAGTTGGTTCAGGGCCATCCGGGCGGTACGTGCCGCGTCGACCAGGAGCCTCAGCACGTCCCTGCGGTGCTGCTCGTCGGCCACCAGGAGAGCGGTGTTTAGGTCCTCCACCATGGGGGGCAAGAGCGTGGCCACCTTCGGCAGGTCGGCCGCCTGCCGGGCCACGTTGGCCCTACGCGAACGGGCCCGCAGGGCCGTGACATCCGCCCGCGGGCCTTGGGGACTCAGCCCAGGATGCCCGGAGAGGATCAGCCCGGCCCGGCGCAGGCCGGTACGCAGCGCGGGAATGTGGGCGTGCGCGAGGTGGCCGCCGTTGCGTTGCAGGCGGTAGGGCTGACCGAGCAGCCACACCACATCCACGTCGCACCGATCCGCAATCGCCGTGATCACGGAGTACCGGTCGAGCGGCTGACGGCCACTCTCGACATTCGCCACCCACGCCTCGGTGCGGCTCACGAAGCCGGCGAGCTCAACCTGCGTCAGCCCCGCAGCATTTCTGGCGATCCGTACACGCGTACCGATGTGCTCGTCACTGGAGAGAGGCATACTGACTCCGTTCTGGACTAGGCACTCAGAACGGTACGCCTAGCGGCCCTCACCGGATGTGGGGGCCGCTGTGCTGTTGACGCAGATGAAGCCCTCGAAAGCTCCCCCGGCGCGCCGGGGGTTCCAGGTCAGCCGTTGAGAGCCTGGCCGTTCGGAAAGGACCAGACGATGGCCTCGTACGCGAAGGACCCGCGCTGCGCCGCCATGGCCGAGGCCCTCGTGCCCCTGCTGCGCCGCAACTGCCCGGAAGGAGCTGCCGGATTCGGCGGCTCGTACCAGGTGAATCTGGATGACGAGGAGGCCGTCGGACTGGGCGGGGTGGAGCTGATCCGGGCCGCGATGCGCAAGGCGGCCCGGCAGCTCGGCTGGAAGGTCACGACGATCGGGATGATCGGCACCCGCCACGGCACTATGGTCGTCGTCCAGGACGTGCGCGAGGTGCCCGAGGAGTACCAGGCCGTCATCGAGGACGCTATGAACGACCGGATGCGGTCCGCGCTGCACAAGGTGTGGGGCGAGCAGGGCCCGGCCCCTGTCCAGCGCGGCTCGGTGGCCTTGATGACTCAGGAGTTCCGCGCGGCTGTGGCCGCGGGCAGCGCCTAACGCGCTACCGGAGCCTGGGCGCCGCCGATGGGGCCCTGACGGCGCGGCAGGCGGAGTACCTGGACTGTGGCCGGCAGATCCGCAAAGGGATGGCGCAC
>NZ_CP128848.1 GCF_030388665.1 Streptomyces flavofungini
AACGGCGAAGCCGTGAAATCATGGAGTGATTAAAGGTTCTTTACCGTTCTCTGCCTGCGGTTTTGTCATGTTTATACCACCTTTCTCTGGCTGAAACCAATATTAACGAAGACATATACACATCGTTGTTGACCTGGGGTTAGGTGAGATTTTTATAAGTTTTAAATCGCTATTTGTAAATCCTTTATGTACTAGGGCAGAAAATCCTCCAATAAAATCTACACCAACTTCCTTTGCAGCCTTGTCCATTGCCTTAGCAATATCTAAATAGGAATTACAATTACAAGAAGCAGCTACTATGGATATAGGAGTAACTGAAATTCTTTTATTTATTATAGGGATTCCAAAACGTTTTTCTATGTCTTCACCAGTTTTAACTAGATTTTCAGCAGTTTTTGTTATTTTGTCATATATTTTTTCACTTAAAACTTTAACATCTTCACAAGCACAATCCATTAAAGATAATCCTAAAGTTATAGTTCTTACATCTAAGTTTTGTTCTTTAATCATACTTATAGTTTCTAAAATCTCATTATTCTTTAACATACCATCAAACTCCTAATTAAATTCTATGCATTGAATTAAATATATCTTCATGTTGAACGGATATATCTAGTGAATTTTTTAAAGAAAACTCTTTGAAAATTTCTTTTAGAGAAGAAATATCCTTAGTTGAATTTGATATATCTGTTAGCATTATCATAGTAAAATAACCATCCATAATTGTTTGACTTATGTTTAATATATTTACATTATTGTCATTCAATATACCAGATACACCATGGATTATTCCAACCTTATCTTTTCCAACAACGGTAATAACAGCATTCATATAAAAACCTCCCAATATATATATAAATTATTTATAAACAATTATACATCAAATAATACTTAATTTGTTTAATTTTGGATGAGTTTTTAAATAAATTTAGTTAAATAGGAAGAGGATTTAATTAAGTACCATTTTATAAAGACAAAAAGAGATAAAATTGTTATAATAACAAAAGAGTTTTATATAGTGAGGTGATTAGAATGAGTGGTGTAGCAGGAGAAGGATGCGAGATTTTAGTACCATTTAATGAGAGAAGACCTTTAGCTGAGATAGAGAGAAGTTTAGTTAAAACATATAGAAAACAAGTTTGGTCAAAATTTATAAAAGCTATAAAGGATTATAAATTAGTAGAAGAAGGGGATAAGATAGCTATTGCTATTTCTGGAGGAAAAGATTCTTTAATAATGGCAAAGCTTTTTCAAGAGTTAAAAAAACATGGTCAAATAAACTTTGAACTTGTATTTTTAGCTATGGATCCAGGATATCATCCTCAAATTAGAGAGTTACTTGAGGATAATTGCAAATACTTAGATATACCAGTACATATTTATGATTCAGGAATATTCCAAGTTGTAGACAAAATAGCTAAGGACTATCCATGTTATATGTGTGCAAGAATGAGAAGAGGATCATTATATGGTAAGGCAAAGGAACTTGGATGTAATAAGTTAGCCTTAGGACATCACTTTAATGATGTTATAGAAACAACAATGCTTAATGTTTTATATGCAGGTAACTTTAAAACCATGTTACCAAAATTAAAAGCTGCTAATTTTGATGGAATAGAGCTTATAAGACCTCTATATTATATAGAAGAAAAATATATAAAAAGATGGATTCAAAGAGCTGGAATATGGCCATTAAACTGTGCATGTATGGTAGCTGCTAAAAAAATAGGTAATAAGCGTTTTGAAATTAAAGATATGATTGAAGAGTTTAAAGAAAAGTTTGATGGAGTAGATAAATCAATATTTAGAGCAGCACAAAATGTAAGTGTAGATTCTATTTTAGGATGGGATATTGATGGAGAACATTATTCTTATTTAGATTTTTATGATGAAGAATCCTTATTAAATTCAACGGCTGAGTTAAAGCAAAAAGGATTAGTAAATGAAGCTGTTGCCTATGAAAGACAAAACATAGCTAGAAATCTTATAGGACTATTAGATGATGAAGTAATAGCTGAGAAAACAGGATTATCTTTAAAAGAAATAAAAAGTATGCAAATAGATAATTAAAAAATGGGATGTATTAAGACAAAAAGATAAAACTTATAAATGAGTTTTTACAATTATTAAATTTATAATTGTAAAATTATAATAGGTTATATTATAAAGCTACTTTAGATAATATATTTATAATATTTATAAGTTTTATAGTAGATTTTGTCTTTATACACCCTTTTTATTTTGTATTTACTAAATAGGAATAATAAGGATTAAAAGTGGTTATATGTTATAATATTATATATTGACTTGGTAATATTAAGTAAGGAAAGAATGGTGGTATTTATGACCATGCAAGATATTTTGTATTATATACATACATATGGGTTAATTGTATTATTTTTAATAGTTGTAGGTGAATATTGCGTACCTGCAATGCCTACAGGTATAGTAATGCCAGCGGCTGGCATAATTGCAGGACAAGCTCATAAGGGAATAATAAAAGTAATGCTAATATCCTTAATTGCAGGTCTAGTAGGAAGTATAATATTATATTTGTTAGGTTATTTTGTAGGATCAACACTTTTAGAAAAGCTTAAAATTAAACATCCTAAAATAGAAGATAAGCTTGAAAAAACAGAAAAAATACTAGAAAAGCATAGTTTTTTAGGGATATTCATATGTAGATTAATACCTATTATTAGAACCTATGTATCCTTAATATGTGGCACTGTAAAGGTTAATTTTTTTAAGTTTATTATTTTTTCTATACCAGGTATATTTTGCTGGAACTTTACAGGAATTGTAGTTGGATATTTCTTTGGAGGAAAGATAAGATTTTAGTTTGTGATTTTGATTTTGTGTATTGAATTTTATTTAGATTTTAGGGGAAAATATTAAATTAAGGGATTATATGAAAGGAGAAAGAGAAAGTTTTATGGACATAGATGCTGTGCTAAATTATTTTGCAACTTATGGTTTAACCTTGTTATTTGTAATAGTATTTTTAGAATATTTAAATCTACCAGGACTACCAGCTGGAATAATAATGCCTGCTGCGGGGATATTAGCTTCTAGAAATAATCAAAGTATAGTTCTTGTGGTTTTTATATCAGTTGTGGCTGGAGTTTTAGGAAGTATAGTACTATATTTAATAGGATATTATGGAGGGGCAATACTCTTAGATAAATTAGGATTGAAGTTTCCTAAGGTTCAGCCAACCATAAGAAAAAGCAGTACTATTTTAAAGGAAAAAGGACTTTTGGAGTTTTTCTTTGTAGACTATTGCCTGTTTTAAGAACCATAGTTTCTATTATAGCAGGTTCAGTAAGAATGAATTTCTTTAAGTTTTTAATCTATTCTACTCCAGGGATATTCTTGTGGAATTTAGGATTTATATTTACAGGATATTTCTTTGGAGATGTATTTTTAAAATAAAAATTAGTATGTAAATAAAAATGGCTGTATTAAAATAATAAGTTAAACTAAAATTTATTAATTAATCTTAGAAAATTAAATAATATATTTAAGTTTTAATTATTTTAATACAGCCAATTTAAATTTTATATGAAAAATAATAAATCTAAAAGGAAAATCCTTTTTAAAATAAGAGGAAAAGTATTAGTTATTTTCTCATATCTTACATAAGAAAGAAGTTAGCTAAGGTTGAATTAGGATTTTCTTTTAAAATTTCTTTCGCAAGATTAGAACAAATCTCATAAGTTAATAGAGGTTTCTCTAAGGTTCCAAATAATAAAAGCCATTCCATATATTTTGTGGAGTTTTCTAACTGAAAGGCTTTCTTTCCATGATAAAAAGCTAATTCTTCATAATATAAGGGTGTCATTACTATAAATAAATAGTAGGATATAAGATAATTGCAGTAAGCAAGTTCCTTTCTTTTTGTCTTTTCTATAGAAGTAAGTTTATTATAAAGATAAAAATAAAAATTATTTTGAGTGTGAAAATCCTTTGTTTTAAGTAAGATTAAGTGTTCTTCTGTTATGTCAAAAATACTACATTTATTTAACTCTAAATTCAATAAATCATTTAATGTTTCCATAATATATCTCCTTATAGTGTAATATATAAGTATAACATACTACATAAGATTTCTTATGTAAACAATTTAGGGTTTAAGCTTTTTGAAATACTTTGTTGTAATATATAAATATAGAGTTTTTAGGTGAGTTTAGGCGAGCTTTTTAAATTAAATATGGAAAGGAGGGAATGTAAAAGAATATAATAGATGAGAATTTTAAAATAATATAAATAGCTTAATTTAAGGAAGTGGTAATATGGTTTTAATATATTTTTTAGTGGCTCTATTATCAACAATTTGTGGATCAATGGCTGGACTTGGTGGAGGAGTAATAATAAAGCCAGTTTTAGATTTCTTAGGAGACTACAATATAGAAACTATTGGAGTTTTATCAGCATGTACTATTTTTTCTATGGCCTTAGTTTCGGTAATCAAACAATTATCTTATAAAAGTAAGATTGATATAAAAAATACTGGGCTATTAGGTATTGGTTCTGTAATTGGAGGATTATTAGGACAAAAGTTATTAACTTTTATATTAAAAATTGTTCAAGGAAGAATTGTATCTTTAGTGCAAAGTGGAATTTTAGCATTGTTATTAATATTTGTTTATATATACATGAATAATAAAGAAAAGTTTAAGAGTTACAAAATTGATAACTTTATTTTAAGCACTATAATTGGGATATTTTTAGGATTAATAGCAGCCTTTCTAGGTATTGGGGGAGGACCAATAAATGTTGCCTTTTTAACAATATTCTTTTCCATGGAAGCTAAGAATGCTGCTAGAGATTCTGTCCTTATAATACTATTTTCTCAAGCATCTAAACTTTTAACTATTGCTTTTGGAACTGGCTTTTCTGGGTATGATCTATCCATGCTTCCATATATGATATTTGGAGGTGTTTTAGGAGGTTTTATAGGGGCAAAATTTAATAGAATCTTTAGTAATGAAATAATATTAAGAGTTTTTAATACTATAACAATTTTAATTATAGGACTAAATATATATAATTTTATAACTGCTATTTAATAAAAACTTTTTAATTTAGGCATAGATGAAATATATATGTAAATAAAATGTGATATAATAATTGAAAAGAATATATTCTCAACAAAGTGAGGGTGATAAAAACATGGGAAGAACTAACATAAGTTACGGAGCTAAGGATATTTTATATAAGCTTATGGGACAACTTTATAAAGGAAAACCACTAGAAATTTTAGGCGTTAATGATATGCCTAAAATAATGGACAGGCTACCAAGAAACTTTTTGAAAATGAAGTTTCAGAGGGAGGGCCTAATGAAATATTTATTTTAGAAGATGGCTCTATTTTACTTTTTGGATATGAGGATGAAAAAAATATAGATGAAAATATGTTTATATACTTAGAGGTGGCTGTTAAGGTTATAAAGAGATATTATAAGCATAGAGGAGCCTTTCCAAAGGTTAGAATGGCTATAATTTATAATTCAAGTGTTAAGGAAGCTAGAAACACATTAAGTTTTGGAGATATACTTATTTGTTCAGAAAGCATATTTATGAATAAGCTAACTGCGGAGAAAGTTTTAAAAGAGTTAAAGGAGAAGGTTTTAGAAGATAATTTAACTCAAGCTGATAAGATAAAATTCATAATGTTGCCACTTATGAAGAGTGAGCATGATGATAGCAATATTTTAAGAGATTGTGTTCAGTTAGCAAAATCAATAAAATCTGAAAGAGATGAGGCAATTATATTAAATGGAATAATTGAATCTACAGATAAGTTTATTAGTGAAGAAGAAGCAAGAGAACTTAAGGAGTTGTTAGAAATGACTAAGATTGAGAGATTATATAATGAAGAAAGAGATTTAGCTGTTAAAAATGCAAGAAAAGAAGAGCAATTAAGAATAGCAAAAAGCCTTGCAGGCATATTATCACCTGAGTTAATATCAGAAAAGCTAGGTATAACAATAGAGGAAATTTACGAGCTTCAAAATGCAGAAGGCTAAAGAGAATAGAAAAATTTACTTTTAATAAAAAGCTTTGGATGAGAATAATTTTTAGAGATGAAAGTTATTTTCCACCAAAGCTTATTTTAGTATTTTAAATAATATATTTAAAATATGAACATCATAAAGAAGATATTCATAAAAATGAAAAATGTGCTATAATTAAAATCATTATAGATTTTTTAAAGGAGAGAAGTTAAAGAATGGAACTTTTAGTTTATGTTAAAGGAAGAAGGGATCCTTTTACTTATAGTGGTGATAGAATAGATGTTTTAGATTTTGAAATGAATGGGATAAAGTATAAGCAAATAAGATATTTTAGAAAAGGTTTTTCCAAATCAGAACTTATAGAAAGTGAATTAATAACTAGAATGAGAGAAAACAAGTAGATTAATTTTGCCATGAATAAAATAAGCCTTTACTCATAAAATAAAACTGATTTAAGATGAGGAGGTGAGATTTATGGCAAAGAAAGATCAACAATCTTCTTGGAATTCAAAAAGATTTAAAGCACCTAAAAAGAATAATGAAGAACCAGTGCCAGAAATTCAAGGAAAAAAATAGATATATATTGAAAAAATAATGAATAAGTGGCAAAATAAAACATAGAAAATTTATTATATGGAGGTGCAGGGGTGAAAAAATTAAATAAGTTTTTATCATTAGGTCTAATGGTATTATTTTCATTAAGTATATTAGTAGGATGTAATACTTCTAAGAAAGAAGAAGCTAAGGCACCAGAAGAAAAAACATCCATAGAAATAGTAGTACCAGATGGACTTCCAGCTATTAGTATAGTTAAAATGATAAAAGAAAAACCAGAAATAATGAAAGGCTTAGATATAAATTATTCAATAGTAAAGGGATCAGATGCTTTAGTTTCTAAGGTGTTAAAAGGAGAGGGAGATATATGTATAGTTCCTTCAAATGTAGCTGCTATTGCATATAACAAGGAAGCTAAATATAAACTTGCAGGAACAGTAGGTTTTGGTTCATTATATGTTATAAGCAGTGATGATTCTGTTAATAGCTTAGAAGATCTTAAAGGAAAAGATGTTTACAATGTTGGTCAAGGATTGACTCCTGATTTAATATTTAAAATATTACTTCAAAATGATGGAATAAATCCTGAAAAAGATTTAACATTAAGTTATGTAAATGCAGCTTCAGAATTAGCTCCTTTATTTATAGAGGGAAAAGCTAAATATGCAGTTGTTCCAGAACCTATGTTAACTCAAATAATGACAAAGAAACCAGAAACAAAAATAGTAGCATCATTAAATGAACAGTGGAAAAAAATGAGTGATTCAAAAATGGGATATCCTCAGTCTAGTGTTATAGTTAAAGAGGACCTAGCAAAAAATAATTCAGAGGCTGTTCAAAAGATCTTAAAGGAAATAGATAATAGTACTAAGTGGGCAAATGAAAATAAAGAAGAAGCAGGTGCCTTTGCAGAAGAAGTTGGCATAACAGGCAAAAAAGAAATAATAGCTAAATCTCTAGAAAGAGCAAATTTAAATTACGTAAGTGCTTTAGATAGTGAAAGTGAATATATTAAATATTATGACAAGATTTACAGCTTAGAGCCTAAAGCTATAGGAGGTAAAAAGGTAAATGAAGAAATTTTCTTACAAAAATAAGAAATTAATATTTTTATCTTCAGTTATACTTTTTATTTTATGGCAATTAGCTAGTATGATTATAGGGAGTGAGGTAATATTACCTTCTCCCTATTTAACGTTTAAGGGGTTAATTGAAGTAATAAAATCAAATGATTTTTTCAAAATAATAATAAGTACTTTAGGAAGAACTTTCATAAGTTTTACCTTAGCCTTAGTTATTGCTTTATTTTTAGGTGTGTTTAGTGCTTTTAATAAATATGTTTATAATTTTATGATACCTATATTAAATGTAATGAGATCTTTACCAACAATAGGCTTTATAATACTTGCTTTAATTTGGTTAAGTCAAGGCATAGCTCCTATATTAGTTGGGTTTGTAATGAGTTTTCCTATATTTTATGATGCCATAATAGGAGCTATATTAAATATAGACAAAAATATACTAGAGATGGCTAAGGTTTATGAGATTGGTATGGGTAATTTAATAAAGAATATATATTTGCCAAGCATAAGTTTTGCTATATGTAGAATAATGGTTTCAACCTTTTCTCTAACTATGAAGTTAGTAGTTGGAGGAGAAGTTATTGGACAACCTAAATATGGTATAGGAACGGCACTTTTTGTGGAAAAGAATTATTTAAATACTAATATGGTATTTGCATGGATAATAGTAGTAATTATTATAGGAATAATTTTTTCTTTAATACAAAAAACTATTGATGGTAGAGTTTTTAGGTGGATGAAATAAAATGAGTATTAAATTAATAAATATAGAAAAGAATTTTGGAAGTAAAAAAATATATGATAAATTTTCTTTAACCTTTGAAGAGGGAAAAATAAACTGTATTTTAGGGAAATCTGGGTGTGGAAAAAGCACTTTATTAAATATAATAGCTAATCTTGAAGAGATTAACTCAGGCGAAATTATAGGAGTTCCTAAAAAAATAGCCTATGTGTTTCAAGAGGATAGGCTTATTGAATGGAATAGTATATACACTAACATGGAACTTCCCTTATTAAAAACTTACGCAAAGGATGAAAGAAAAGAAAAAATTAAAAATATCCTAAGAGAAGTTGAACTAGGAGATTGTATGAACTCATATCCTAAAGAGTTAAGTGGAGGGATGAGGCAAAGAGCAAATATAGCTAGGGCACTTCTTTATAATGGAGAACTTCTTTTAATGGATGAACCCTTTAAATCCTTAGATAAAAGTAGCAAAGAAGATATTATTGAGATATTTAAAAAAAATCATTTAGAAAAAAATAATACAGTTATAATGGTTACCCATGACATAAATGAGGCCTTAAGCTTAGGAGATAATATATTTTTATTAGGTGGTAACCCAGTTAGTTTAATGGATAAATTTAAAGATGTACAAAAGTCAAAAGAAAAAAATAATATAGAAGATAAAATTCTACTTATTTTAAAAGAATAAGATTATAAAGGAGGGGTACAATGAGCAAAAAATTAGATTTACTACAGGATAAAGAAAGTACATTATTAAGAAAATATATGATACCTTCAGTTGCTAGGAATGTTAGGCTTATCAGTGTGTATATTATTTGACACCATGTTTATAGGTCATAAAATCGGAGAATTAGGCTTAGCTGCACTAAATATAGCCTTGCCAATATATAATTTATATAGTGCCATAGGGCTTACTATTGGAGTTGGAGGAGCAACAGCTCTATCCGTAGCTATGGGGCAAAATAAATTCCATAGGGTAAATAGAATATTTACTTCGGCAGTATTTGCAACTATCATATTTTGTATAATAATAAGTTTATTAGAAGTTTTCTTTTTAGATAAAATAGTTTATATGCTTGGAGCTTCAGAAGCAACCTTTCCTTTAGCTAAAGAATATTTAAAGATTATTTTAGCCTTTAATCCTGCTTTTATTTTTGCATCTGCATTTATTGTTTTTGTTAGAAATGATAGAGAGCCTAAATTAGCTATGTATGCAGTAATAGGATCAAATACAACTAATATAGTACTAGACTATGTATTTATATATATATTTAATCTAGGAATGTTTGGAGCAGCTTTAGCAACATCTATAGGGCAATTGGTAGCCTTAGGAGTTTTATCAATACATTTTATAAAGAAAAATAATACCATGCATATAGAACTTGGAGGAATAAATTTAGATAATATAGGAAAGGTACTTAAAAATGGAGTGCCTAGTTTCTTAAATGAAATATCAGCAGGCTTTGTCATATTTATTTTTAATATTGTAATATATAAATTTGAAGGAGACTTAGGAGTTTCAGCCTATGGAATAATTACAAACATAGTTTTAATATTCATGGCAGTCTTTAATGGAGTATCCCAAGGGGTTCAACCTTTAATAAGCGTAAATTTTGGAGCTAAAAAGGAAGAACGTGTTAAAGAATTCTTAAGGTTAACAAGAATAATAGTACTAATTTTAGGGGTAGGTTTTCTAGGTATGGGACTATTATTACCAAATCAAATGATAGGACTATTTACAAGTGATAGGGGAAGATTATTAAGTATAACTAGACAGGGAATATATCTATACTTTATAGCATTCTTATTTAATGGAAGCAACATACTTAACATAGCTTATTTACAAGCAGTTGAAAAATCAAAGGAATCATCTCTTTTATCAACACTTAGAGGATTAGTATTTGTTATTATATTTATAATAGTCTTACCAAGAATTATAGGGGTTTATGGAGTATGGCTAACAATTCCAATAACTGAGTTAAGTACACTTTTATTATTTTTAATATTTGAAATAAAAAGTAAAAGAAAAAATATATAAAACAATAAAAACCGTTGATTATCAACGGTTTTTATTGTAAATGCAAAGAAGTAAATATAGTATAGTAAGAGTTATAGTGATTTTTTAAACAGGAGGTTAAGTTAGTATAATTAACCTAATAACATACTATGCAGATTTATTAAAATGTGATAATAAATTAAATAAAAATATGATAATAAATTAAATAAAAAATTGTAGAAGTTAAATAAGTTGTATATAATAATATTAAAGCACTTTTTAAAGGAGAGATTTTTTTAATGGACATTGGTAATTATAGAGAGATGGATCCATATATGTTACTTAGTATTATAAATTTAAAATTAAGAGATTACTATAGTGATATAGAAAGTTTGTGTGATGATTTAGGAATTGAAAAAGATATTATTGGACAAAGACTTAAAGACTGTGGATACATATATAATAGAGAAAACAATCAGTTTGTTGCTGAATAATTATAATTTATGTTTTTTAAAATAGGGAGGATTAATTAAATGAACTTAAGAAAAGAACCATATTTATTGGTATTTGGAGCTTCTGTAGTGGATGTGTTTGGATTTAGTAAGGCCAGTTATAGACCCTATAACTCAACACCAGGTCATGTAAAGATATCTTTTGGGGGCGTTTGTAGAAACATTGCTGAAAATATGGCAAGAGTAGGCGTAAATACTAATTTTATGTCCATATTAGGTAATGATGAGCATGGAAAGAGTATAGTAGAGCACTCAAAGAAAATAGGATATCATATGGACGATTCTATGGTAATAGAAGGTGGAAGCACTCCAACTTACTTAGCTATTTTAGATGAAAATGGTGAAATGGTTTCTGCTATTGCAGATATGAAAAGTATAGGAGCTATGAATACTGATTTCATAGATTCTAAAAGAGAAATCTTTGAGAATGCTGAATATACAGTTTTAGATTCTGATAATCCAGAAATAATGGAATATTTATTAAAGAACTTTAAGGATAAAACTAACTTTATCTTAGATCCAGTATCAGCAGAAAAAGCAAGCTGGGTAAAACATCTCATAAAGGATTTCCATACAATAAAACCTAATAGACATGAAGCAGAAATATTAGCAGGTTTCCCTATAACAGATACAGATGACTTAATAAAGGCAAGTAATTATTTCTTAGGTTTAGGAATTAAAAAGGTATTTATAAGTTTAGATGCTGACGGTATATTCTATAATGACGGTGTATCTTGCGGTAAAATAAAGGCAACAGAAGTTGATGTTAAAAATGTTACAGGAGCAGGGGACTCTTTTGTAGCTGGATTAGGATACGGATATATGAATAAAATGCCTATAGAGGATATTGTTAAATTTGCTATGACTATGTCTAATATAACAATATCACATGAGGAAACAATTCATCCAGACATGGCTTTAGATACTGTTTTAGCTAAATTAGAGAAAACAACTTGGGAAGAAGAAAAATACGATTTAAATAAATAGAATAAAATATTTTGTATTTTCTTGTAGGCTTAAACTTTAATCCTACATAAATATATAAATGTGGTGAGGTGAGATTATGAGTAAAAAAATAAAAAAGGAAAACTTGCTCTATTAGCCCTAGCAGGAAGTGCTTTTGTAGCATCACTGTTATATGATAAAAACCAAAAAAATAAAAAAGATATGGAAAACTTAGAATTAGAGTTACAAAATATAGAATCTGAAGAATAGAAAATGAAAAAGACACTAGTAATTACTAGTGTCTTTTATTTTAAATTAAAGAATTTGCTTTTTCTAAAGCTTCATCAAAATTTGTAGCAAAGTGATCTTCACCTAAAGTATCTATAAATCCCATAAGTCTCATAACTTTTTTTGGCTGTTCTTGTAATTCAGATATTATTAAAGTCATATTACGAGACTTACAACTTAGAGCTATATTTTTTATTTGTTTATATCCTGTAACATCTAAAGTCTTAGTATGTCTCATTCTTAAAACAAGAACCTTTGCATCATCATTTATTTCCTTCATTGTATTCATAAATGTATCTACAGCACCAAAGAAAAGGTGACCTCTTATATCATAGACTAAGACATTTTCTCCAACCTTAAGATTTTCCATATCAGTATCTATATTAGATTTATCAGAACAGTCACTTTCATTTAATTCATTTACTTCTATAGAAGTAGCAACTCTTCTCATAAATAAGCACATAGAAACTACCATTCCTATTCCTATAGCAATTACTAAATCAAATAATACTGTTAAGAAAAATGTTGTTAGTAATATAGCTATATCACTTTTAGGAGCCTTAAGTATTGCTTTAAAAGTTCTCCATTCACTCATGTTATATGAAACAATTATTAATATTGCTGATAAAGTAGTTAATGGAATGAATTTAGCAAGAGGCATAAATACAAGCATTATAAGTAATAAAGTTATTGAATGAACTATACCCGAAATAGGAGTTCTTCCCCCATTTTTAACATTGGCAGCAGTTCTAGCAATTGCTCCAGTAGCAGGAATTCCTCCAAATAGAGAAGAACCCATATTAGCTATTCCTTGTGCTATAAGTTCTGCATTTGAATTATGCTTGTCTCCAATCATACCATCTGAAACAACAGCAGATAATAAAGATTCAATTCCACCTAAAAGCGCTATTGTAAAAGCAGGTCCGATTAATGCTTTTAATGTATTAAGATTTAGGTTAGGAATATGAGGCATTGGAATATTTGAGCTTATTTTACCAAATTGACTTCCTATTGTTGCAACTGGTAAATTAAATATAAATACTACTAAAGTTGTTACTATTAAAGCTATTAAAGATCCTGGAATCTTTTTATTTATTTTTGGCCAAAAGATTAAAATAATAAGTGCTAGTAATCCTATAGCTAAGGTATAAAGGTTTGTAGTATTCATATGAGATATGTAAGCTTCCCACTTAGGTATAAACTCAGAAGGGGTTTTAGTAATTGAAAGTCCTAAAAAATCCTTAACCTGTGTTGATAAAAGAGTTATAGCTATACCAGAGGTAAATCCTACCGTTATTGGATAAGGTATATATTTTATTAAGCTACCAAATCGTAATAAACCAAATAAAACAAGAATAATACCAGCCATAAATGTGGCAATTATTAGTCCATCAACTCCATGATTTTGTATAATACCAAACACTATAACAACAAAGGCGCCAGTAGGACCACCAATTTGAACTCTACTTCCTCCTAATAATGAAATTATGAATCCAGCTATGATTGCAGTTATTAATCCTTTTTCAGGAGATACCCCTGAAGAAATACCTAATGCAATGGATAGAGGAAGTGCGATAATAGCAACTATTATCCCAGCGATTAAATCTTTTAAAAATTGTTCTTTTGAAAATCCGCTCTCTTTATCATCTAAAAGAGAAATTAATTTTGGTTTGTATATTGAAATATATCAACTCCTTATAAAACAGTCGATTTCTATTATATTACTTAAATGGTATATTTACAATTTCGTAGAACGATTTGAAACGTTATTAATCAAGGAAGAACTATTTTATTCACAAAAAGTTTACATAAATTATATTGAAGGTAACCTATGTTACAGAAGAATTGGGAAAGATAAAATATAATTGATTTATAAATTATATGAAGAGGTGAAAGTATGAGTTTATTTTTAGGAAAAATCCATTTTTGGTTATTTGATAAAATAAAGTGGTTTGAAAATCTAGAGGAAGAAGTTTTAAAAATTGCAAAGGAAAGAAATATGCCAGTAGAGGAGTGGATTTCTTATGCAAATTTAAATTTTGGAGAAAAAACTCCAAATAAACCTTTAGATGAAATAATAGATGAAAGTAATATACATGGTTGGTTAGAAGGAAGAATAAATTCAGCTGAGAGTAGATGTGCATATTATATAACTAATATGTTAAAGGAAGATAGTGAAGTAAAGAAGGAGCTTATAGAGCTTTATGAAAACCATGGAAAAATAAATGCAGACGAGTGTAAAGGGCAAATAGATGGGGAAAATATTTTAGAAGTTTACAATTCTTTAAATGATTATATATTAGATGGTATGCCTTGTGATAGAATTAATGAGGTTTTAGAAAATTCTCCTGAAAAAATAGTATGGCATATGAGTAGAGACCTACATGAAAGATTTTGGGAAAGTGTAGGAGGAGATGTAAATGAATTTCATGATTTAAGAAATTCATGGATAAAAGCCTTTGTTGAAGAAATTAATCCACAATTAGAATTAGTTATTTATGAAAATGGACATAAGGCTATAGTAAGAAAATAGGTTAGACTATTAATTTTTAAATATTATAAATAAAAGTATAGTGAAATAGGTAAGATAATGGCACTTTGACAATTAAGTACATATTATAAATTAAAACTCTTTAACATAGGAGGATAATATGTATTTAGCTCAAGGTGCCATTATAAGTTTGGACTTAGGTAAAGGGCATATTATAGACAAAGATACATCAGATGATTTAAAAGAAAAAATTCAAAGAACTATTCTTTATTTTTTTAAGAAGGAAGTAGATAAAAATAATTTAAAGCTTATTGATTTTACTCCCTATAATAAATTTTTTATTTCAAATGGAGAAAAGTTAAAAAGCATAGTGAAAAGAGTAAATAGAAGTGAATCAGATTTGCATATCACTTTAAACATTAATTTTTCAAAGTCAAATGAGATTTTTTGTTTTGTAGAAGAATTTGATTCAAAAGGGAAAAAGTTTGCAGAGAATATATGCTCATTTTTTGAATTAATCAATTATAAGAATAAGGGTATTAAGGAGTCAGATGTCTATAATCTTTTGTATATAGATAAACCAAGTATAATAATAGACTTGAATTTAAACATTAATGATGAATCTGAAGTGGATGAAAAAGGGGAATGCATAGCTAAAACCTTAGTTGAATCTATTTTATCATTAGGGACAAAATAAATGTTGAGAGATAATCTCAACATTTATTTTTTAATCTATAAATTTCAGGAGTACTTTCATCTATTACTTCAAAGCTATATCCAGCTGATTTAAAATGTTTTATGATTGATGGCAATGCTTTAGCAGAATTATTATTAGAATATCCACAATGCATTAAAAGTACAATATAATCAGAATTAGAAATTGACTTTTGAACTATAGAACTTGGGCTTAGGTTTGGATTAAGGGCGTCAGTACTATCTACTGTCCAATCATATATTCTAAAGCCTTGTTCATGTAAGGAGTCTACTAAGGATTTTTTTAAGGTATATGTACTGTTATTAGAACCAAATGGAAATCTAAGAGAAAATACTTTCTTTCCAATAACTTTTTCTATGGATTCTTGAGCTTTTAAGTTTTCTTCTAGGAATGAGGAGTCATTTCTGTAAATTTTATTTCTCTCATGGGTAAAGGTGTGTACTCCTATGGAATGACCCTCATCATTCATTCTTTTAACTAAATCAGGGTGTTTTTCTACTAGTTCTCCTATTAAAAAAAATGTAGCTTTTACATCATTTTCTTTAAGGGTGTTTAAAATTTCTTCTGTAACCTTACCACCAGGGCCATCATCAAAGGTTAAAAATATTTTTTTTGTGCTTTCTTCTAATTCAGCTGCTTTAATAGGTTTTGAAGAGGTAGCTAAGCCTGAAAAAGAAAATATTAATGTAATTAGTAAAAAAACAAATTTTTTCATTTTATCACTTCCTTAAGTATTATTTCTATATTTAAGACATCTTAATTAGTATTTTCAAAAAAAGCATTAAATATAAGCACATTAGGTTACAAATTAGAAAGGAATAATTGTTTTTTATTTCTTTCACTTTATGTTATAATTAATAAAATAAAAAATATAAAAGAGAGTGATAATATATGGAGAAGTATTTAAGAATATTATTAGGAATAATTGTTACAATACTTATATTCGCTTTTGCAATTTGGGTATTACCTTATGTTTTAATAGGAGTTGCAATACTGATCCTTATAGGATGGGTGTACTTTAAATTTATAAGAAAGTATGTTAATAAAAACAAAAAAGAAAAAACAGAAACTTATACTTACACATTTACAAAAGAAGAAAAGAAATCAGAGGCTGATATGCAAGATGATGGCCCTGTTATTGATGTTGATTTTGAAGAAGTAAAAGATGATAAATAAGGATTGATTTAATGAATTTTAGAAAGTTAAAAATATTTTTTGAAACAGCTAAATGTTTAAATATGACTAAAGTAGCTAAGTCTATGTATATAAGTCAGCCATCTATAAGTCAAGCCATAGCTGAATTAGAAAGTGATCTTGATGTTAAACTTTTTGATAGAATAGGTAAAAGACTTTATCTTACTCATGAGGGTGAAGTATACTTTGAATATAGTAGAAGAATTTTAAACCTTTATGAAGAGGCAAATAGTACCATTAGAAGTAGTAAAGAAGGTCAGAAAGGGAAAATAGTTATAGGTGCAAGTACAACAATAGGTATATATATACTTCCAGAGTTAATAAAGGAATTCAATGAGTTACATAAAAATATAGAAATCTCTTTAATAATAGAGAATACACAGTTAATAGGGGCAGATGATTACGTTACAAAACCTTTTAATCACTTAGAACTTGTTGCAAGAGTAAAATCTCAATTAAGAAGGTATGATTATCCTTTAAATAGGGAAAATACTCAAGATTTAATAGTAATAAAAGATTTAACTATAGATACTGTAAATAAGCAGGTTTCTTTAAGAGGAGAAAATATAAAATTAACTGCAACAGAGTATAAGATATTAACACTTTTAGCATCACATCCAGGAAGAATATTTTCAATTAAGGAAATTTATGAAAGAGTTTGGGAAGAACCTTTTTATAAAAGTGAAAATACAGTAACAGTTCATATAAGAAGAATGAGAGAAAAAATAGAAATAAATTCGAAAGAACCTGAGTATATAAAGGTGGTGTGGGGACTTGGGTATAAAATTGACAAATAGTTTTTCAAGATGGTGGAAAAACTATAGCCTTTCAGTAAGAAGCATAGAAAATATGTTTATAGTAATATTTGCTGTGTTTATACCTGTTTTATATATTATCTTATTTGGAGGATACTCCTTTGATAATATAGCAAAATTAAATTCTAAGGCAAATCCTGATATATGTAATAGAGTTATTTATAGGGATGCATTAATAAATCCACATAAGTATAAAGAGTGTAGGTTATTAGCTCAATCTGTAGATATATCAGATTTTCTTTATAATGAGACTAACTATTTAAGCAAATTAGATAGCTTAGAGACAAAAGAACAAAAACAAGCATTTATTGCAAAGCTTCAAGAAAGGGCTACTAGTTATTCTGGTGTAGTTCTTATAAATAAGAAAACAGGAGAATATTACTCTAATAGAGTATGGTTTTATGAAAAACCTTATAATCTTTCAACGCCAAAAGAAGTTTTAGAAAGTTTATCTAAAAATGATAATGTAGTCTTTAAAGAAATAAATTCTTCAGATAATTATGAAGAAATATATTTCTCAAGAGGAGAACTTTATGATTCTGAAATAAATTCAATTAGAATTGCTTTTATAGCAACTATGACTACAACTCTTTTAATGTTACTTTTAATCATAAAAAAATTAGTTATGATTAAAAATATGGGAATAAGAGCATATAAAGACAGCTGGAAAAATGGATATTTCTTTAGATTTTTAGATAGTTTAAATGTTTTAATAACAAAGAAGATGTTTATAGAAGAATTTTTAAAAGATAAGGTTGTTATGTTTGTTATTTCATTTACTATAATATATATTCTTATAAATGGATTTATGAGAAATATAGAATTTGTATGGAAGCAATATCACTATGTTTTAACAGACAATAGATACCTATGGATAATTCCAATTGTTTTAGTTATTCATTTTATAGTAAAGTTTATAAGAAAATATGATGGATTAGATACTGTAATAAAAGGAATAGAAAAAGTTAAAAAAGGTGATACGGATATAGAGATAAAAGATAATGACGATAGACAAATAAGGGAATTAGCAGATGATGTTAATGATTTAAGATTAGGCTATAAGGAACTTGTTGAAGAAGGTATAAAGAATGAAAAGTTAAAAACTGAGCTTATATCAAATGTTTCACATGATTTAAAAACTCCATTAACATCCATAATAAATTATGTAAATATACTTCAGTTAAATAATATAAAGGAAGAGGAAAGAAAAGAATATATAGAAATACTAGATAAAAAATCTCAAACTTTAAAGAAACTTATAGATGATTTGTTTGAGGTTTCTAAGATGTCTTCAGGAAAGGTAGAATTATTTAAATACAATATAGATATAATTCAACTTGTATATCAATGTATAGCTGAAGTAGAAGATGTATATTCAGAAAAGGAAATTGAATTTAAAATAAATGGGCCAGAGGAATGCATGGTTAAAATAGATCCTCAAAGAATGTCTAGGGTATTCCAAAACCTAACTACTAATGCTTTAAAATATAGTTTAGAAAAAACTAGGGTCTATGTGGAAATAAAAGATTTAGAAAATTACGTGGAAATATCATTTAAAAATATTTCTTCCTATGCTTTAGATTTTGATGAGAAGGATATTTTAGAAAGATTTGCAAGAGGAGATGAATCAAGAAATTCAACCATAGAAGGATCTGGATTAGGATTAGCAATCGCTAAAACTATTGTAGAACTTCACAACGGAAAGTTTAGGGTTGAATGTGAAGGTGACTTATTTAAAGCCTTTGTAATAATTCCTAAAAATAAAGATGATAATAATGAAGAATAATAACATAGAGGTTGTTTAACTTAATTTCAATAAATTTTAAAAAATCTATAGCTGTAAAAATTTATGAAGGTTTTTAATTAACATATTTAAAAATAAAGTTATAAGGAGTATAATTACTATATAATAATTTTTATTGTATAAATATTATGATTTTAAAGAAGGTGTAAGAAAATGAGTTGTTTATTTTTAGAATATCCTAAATGTAGTACTTGTAGAAAAGCTAAGAAATGGTTAGAAGAAAACAATATAGATTTTACAGATAGAATGATTGTGGAAGAAAATCCTACTAAAGAAGAATTAAAGGCTTGGTACGATAAGAGCGGAGTTAAATTAAATAAGTTCTTTAACACTTCAGGCAAGCTTTATAGAGAGATGAATCTTAAGGATAAAGTAAAAACAGCTAGTGAAGATGAACTTTTAGACATCTTATCAAGCAATGGTATGTTAGTAAAAAGACCTTTACTTATAAAAGAGGATTTAGTTCTTATAGGATTTAAGGAAGAAGAATGGGCTGAAAATTTAAAATAATAAAAAGACTACAGAGTAAATATCTGTAGTCTTTTTATTTATGCCTACTTAAAAGCTTTAGTACTCTTATTGCAGAAGTAACTTTAAAATGTCAATAATCATTATTAGTCGAATAAAACTAAAAAAAGAAAATATGACTTATATAATAAGAGTTATTCATAGAATAAGCTAACTTTTTCAAGAAATCTGAGTTTTACAAAACAACTTTAAATTATTATAATAAATTGTCAAGATATTGTGCGAAATTTAAAAATAATTACTATATATTGTGGAGGGCTAGTTGATGACACTATTAGAGAGATATTGTGCATGGTCTATAGAAGAACTGAATGATGAAACAGGATTATATACTGAAGAAAAGTTAATGGTTGCTTTAGATAATATAGTTACATCAAAAATGGGAGAAAAAGAGATAATAAAATCTTTCATACAAGTTTCGTTAGAGTTAACTTCTCAAGTAGAACCAAGATGGCAGGAAATTGCGGCGAAGTTATATGTTAAAAATTTATATGAAGAAGTAAGAGTAAATAGAGGACTAGAAGAAGGGGCAAATCCATATGATAATTTCTATGGTTTTATAAAGGAACTTACTGATAAAGGATTATACGGAAAATATATTTTAGATAATTACTCTAAGGAAGATATAGAAGAATTAGAAAAAGAAATAAAAAGAGAGAGAGACTTTTTATTTACATACAGTGGAATAAATTTATTAGCAAAAAGATATTTAGTTCAAGATTTTAATAGATTACCATTAGAACTTCCTCAACAAATGTTTATGGGAATTGCTATGCACCTTGCTATCCCTGAGAAGAAGGAAAAAAGACTTTATTGGGCAAAAAGATTTTATGATGTTTTAAGTTCTATAAAGGCTACAATGGCTACTCCAACTATGTCTAATGCTAGAAAGCCATTCTACCAATTAAGTTCATGTTTTATAGATACTGTAGATGATAGCTTAGCTGGTATATATAAATCATTAGATAATTTCTCAAAGGTTTCTAAGTTTGGTGGCGGAATGGGAATTTATATGGGTAAGGTAAGAGCCTTAGGCTCAGCCATAAGAGGTTTTAAAGGTGCATCAGGTGGAATTATACCTTGGATAAAATTATTCAATGATACAGCCATAGCTGTTGACCAATTAGGAGTTAGAAACGGATCAGTTGCTATTTGGTTAGATGCATGGCATAAAGATTTACCAGAGTTTCTTCAAATAAGAACAAACAACGGAGATGATAGAAAGAAAGCTCATGATATATTCCCAGGACTTTGTTATCCAGATTTATTCTGGAAGTTAGCAGAAAATGATATAGATGCTAACTGGTATATGATGTGTCCTCATGAAATAAAAACTGTTAAAGGATATTCTTTAGAAGATTTCTATGGGGAAGAATGGGAAAAGAAATATTATGAGTGTGTAGAAGATGATAGAATAGAAAAGAGAGTTATGAGTGTTAAGGATATTGTAAGACTTATCATAAAAAGTGCTGCAGAAACAGGAACACCATTTGCTTTCTATAGAGATACAGTAAATAAATTTAATCCTAATAAACACAAAGGAATGATATATTCATCAAATCTTTGTACTGAAATAATGCAAAACATGAGTGCTATGGAGATAGAACAAACAGAAATTAAGGACGAAAATGGTGATGTAGTAGTTATTGAAAAAACTAAGCCAGGAGACTTTGTTGTTTGTAACCTTTCTTCAGTGGTATTAGGAAATGTTGATGTTACATCAGATGAAGAAGTGGAATACGTTGTTGAAACTCAAATAAGAGCAATGGATAACGTAATAGACTTAAATTATTATTCAGTTCCATTTGCTGAAATAACAAACAAGAAATATAGAGCTGTTGGATTAGGAACATCAGGATACCATCATATGCTTGTAAATAATAAGATTGTATGGGATTCAGAGGAACACTTAAACTTTGTAGATAAAGTTTATGAGAGAATAAACTTCTATGCTATAAAAGCTAGTTTAAACATAGCAAAGGAAAAGGGAAGCTATCCATTATTTGAAGGATCCGACTGGAGTAATGGTGATTATTTTGAACTAAGAGAATATAATTCACCACAGTGGAAAGAACTAAAAGAAGAGATTGCTAAATATGGTATGAGAAATGGATACCTATTTGCGGTAGCTCCAAATGGTTCAACTGCCACTTTAGCTGGAACTTCAGAGGGGGTAGATCCTGTTATGAATAGATTCTGGTTAGAAGAGAAAAAGGAAGCATAACTCCAAAGGTAGCACCTGGATTATGTCAAGAAAATTTCTGGTACTATGTTTCAGCTTACAATGTAAATCAAGAATTTACAGTTAGAGCAAACGGAGTAAGACAAAGACATATAGACCAAGGACAATCATTTAACCTTTATATAACTACAGATTATACTATGAGACAAATAATGAATCTTTATATTTCAGCTTGTAAAAATGGAGTTAAAAGTATTTATTATGTAAGAAGTAAATCTCTAAGTGTTGACGAATGTGAGAGTTGTTCAGCTTAGAATATAAATTAAGAATTTTAAAGATACTCATCTAGGCTTAGGTGAGTATCTATTAATTATAGATAGATAAATAAAGAGATGAAAGGTGACGTAAAATGGAAATAAATAAAAGACCGCTTTTTAATGAGTTTGGAGATATTGAAACTAATAAAAAGAAAATGATAAACGGTAATACAACTAATTTAAATGACTTTAATAATATGAAATATACTTGGGTTTCAGAATGGTACAGACAAGCAATGAATAATTTCTGGATACCAGAGGAAATAAACTTAGCTCAAGACTTAAAAGATTATAAAAAGTTAACTAAGGAAGAAAAAGCGGCATATGATAAGATTCTTATCTTTCTTAATATTTTTAGATTCAATACAAACAGCTAACTTAGGAAATATAAATAGTTATATTACTGCTTCAGAAGTTAACTTATGTTTAACTATACAAGCTTTTCAAGAAGCGGTTCACTCACAAAGCTATAGTTATATGCTAGACAGTATTTGTTCACCAGAGGAGAGAAACGAAATATTATTCCAATGGAAAGACGATGCTATATTACTTCAAAGAAATAAATTTATAGGAGACCTATATAATAACTTCTTAGAAGACTCAAGCATGGAAAACTTTATAAAATCAGTAATGGCTAACTATATTTTAGAGGGTGTTTATTTCTACTCAGGATTTATGTTTTTCTATAATTTAGAGAGAAATGGAAAAATGCCTGGTTCAGCTCAAGAGATTAGATATATAAACAGAGATGAAAATACTCATTTATGGTTATTTAGAAGTATAATAAAGGAATTAAAAGAAGAAATACCAGAAGTATTCACTAAAGAGTTAAAAGAAGAACTAAGAGAAATGATGAGAACTGGTGTTGAACATGAAATTGCATGGGGGCACTATGTTATAGGTGATAATGTTACTGGAATAAATAAAAATCTTATAGAAAGATATATAAAATACATAGGAAACTTAAGAGCTAAAGCTATAGGTTTAGAACCTTTATTTGAAGACTACAATGAGAATCCAGCACCATGGGTAGATTATTATGCTGATGCAAACCAAGTAAAAACAGACTTCTTTGAGGCAAAATCAACAGCATATGCTAAAGCTGGAGCTTTAATAGACGATCTATAAAAATAGAATTTAATATTTGACTGCATAAATTATAAAAGAGAGCTATATCAATACTATTTATGAGAGAATTTATAAATATAAAATTTATGAATTCTTATAAGTTAAGAGTTTGATATAGCCTTTTTTTATGTCTATACTAAAATTCATATATAAATAAGAGTGATTTAAGTGGAATAGATTGATAGCTAATTGAATCTAGTTACTAAAATTAGAGTTTATTATAAATGAATTTATTTTATAGAATAAATAAGTTTAAATTTATAAGCATAAGTTAGTATTTTAAAGATTTAATAAGATAATTTTAATTAAACGAATCATACAATAATGATAATCATTTTCAATGAGTGAGGTTTTATGTGCTTCGGAAAGACCAGAAACCCCCACGGGTGCCCGGACATGAAATGCAGAAACCGCATCACCAAACCAGCTGCGGCCCAACTCCCCGAATAGCAGACCCATTTGGACCGACGCCCCACCACCGCCCCGCCGGCTCGACGAGCAGCACGTCGGCCGCCCGCGGCCGGCGAGGGCGGCGGCGAGCACGACGGCCACATGGCCGCCGCACGCCAGGCTCCGACGCCGACGAGGAAGCGCAGCAGGGCACGGGCGGCGCAACGCCCACGGCGGCCGCGGCCGCCGACGAGCATCAAGGCTCTTCTACTGGGTGCTGGACATGAAGCAACAGGCCCCGCCTGAGACAGACGGGGCCTGTTGTACGCAGCGAGGCGCGGGGTCAGTCGCGCCAATCGGGGTCGTTCTCCTGGCTCGGCAGGTCCCCGTGCCCCTCTGCCCAGTGGTTCACCCAGCCGCACACGCCGCATGCGTAGCGGCCGTTCAATCCGTCCACTTGCGTCCCGCACCGTCGACAGAACGTTGTGGTGATCTCTGTCTCCGGAGACGTGGTGACCACCGCCGTGTCCACCTCAGCTTCGTGCGGGCGCTGCTTCTTCATGCTGCGGAGCGTACCCAGAGATCGGACCGCACAGTTGGCAGTACCAAGACCCATCAGGTGCCTGCTGTGCCTGGCCTCCGCACTTTGGACAGTTCATGACATCTACTCCCTCGCTTCGCCGACCACGGGCAGGTCGTGCAGTGCCGGCCGCCGTCGGGCAGGGGCGCTTCGCGTCAGGGCAGTACGCGGGTGATGGTGATCGTGGGTGGGTCGATGCCGGGTGCGTCGCTGACGACGTAGCGCACGGCGACGGTGCCGACGAGAGCGACTCGGTCCCAGTGCCCGCCGCCTCCGGGCCGCTCGATGGACAGGCCACCGTAGGGGTCGGTGAGGGTCTGGGTGATCGCGTCGCGCAGCTCCCTGCGCTCGCCGGGCGCAGCGAGGGCCACGATGTCGGCCACTGCTTCGGGGGCGTAGACGATGCGGTATCCGCTCACAGGGCGCCCTCGGCCTCCCACTCCTCCCAGGTCCTGGCCTGGCTCGTGCCGTCGATGACGGCCTGGGTGGCCGCGTCCCCGGCGGGGTCGGCCAGGTCGCGGACGACGGCGGACCACAGGAGCAGCACGCCCGGCCGCTCCGCCAGCGTCGCCCTGTCCAACGCCTCGTCGAATCGAGGCCGGGCGTCCTCAGGCAGGGCGCGGCGGATCTGCGGCGCGCTCGTGGGCCGCCACGGACCAGATGGTCCTGGCTCTGCAGGCTGTGCGCTCATCAGAACCCCCTCCACAGGCTCAGGACGTGCCACCACCAACGTACCGGGGTTGGGGGCACCGGTGCCCCCAACCTCCGTCACCGAGCTAGGACGTATCTCTCCGGCTTTCAGCGGCCCGTGTCGTCGTCGTTGGCAGACGCCTTCAGGTGGTTGTCCATTATGGCGGCCTCGACGTCGACGGGTTCGCCTGCGGCGATGCGGGCGTACAGCTCCTCGTCAAGCTCAAAATTCCGGCGCTCGAATTCATTCATCAGAGTTTCCTCACTTCGGATAGGTGGTCAGGGTGCGAGGTTGAGCAAGGCGGCCGGTCGGCCTGCCCGGTCCTCGATACTCCGGAGCTTCCGGAGTATCGAGAGCCAGGCGGAGCGACCGGAGAGCACACAAAACGTTGATGGCCCGTGCCCTTTATGGAGAGCACAGGCCATCAACGGGAGGGACGAGGAACCTCTTCAGAGGTCGGATGGCAATCTCTTCCCGGATTTAGCGTCGTAGGCACTTCCGGTGGGGGAAAGGCGAATTTCCTGTGAAGTTGCCCGGTGACCTTTTTTCCAGGTCTTTCCGCCAACTGCTATCCGGACTGTCACGTCGGCGAGAGGATCCTTGACGGGCACCCTGATTTCGGGGTCCTTAGGGACTCGCCCGTCTTCCCGAGTGTTGTAGGCGCTTTTTCCGCTGGCGTCGATGCGCAGATACTTGGCGTCATCGTCGAAGTACGAACTCAGTTGCAGGATCACGTGATCCTTGTCCCTGGTCCAACGAGCGGTCAGATCGGCTTCAACGCCATCGATGTCGAGTGCTGCCCCGGACCTGCCTTTGTACGCGGCGGTTTTCTCCTGGCGTTCCGTTTGCTCCTGGTCGCGTTTGTCGTCGTCGCCGCTCTTCCATACGCCTGCGGCGGCGATGGTCAGGGCTGCGATTGCGGCGACGTAGGGCCAGGTGCGGCGGCGCGACCGCACGTGCTGTTCGTCGCCGTCCGGGTTCGGTGCGGGTGTGGGTGGTTGGGGCCCGCGGTGCCAGTCCGGTGACGTGTCGACGTCGGTCTCGTCGGGCATGCTGTCCCACCATTCGACCTGTTTGCCCATGCGGGTGACGGTAGCGCGTAGCTGTGCCGCGGTGTCGGGGCTTCCGCAGAGGTCGGCGACCCTGGCGCGGGTGGAGAGCCAGGAGACGGCCTCGTCGGAGTTGATGCCGTAGGTGCGGATGTCTTCCCGCTCGCCGATGACGGCCAGGTCGGCGGCCTCGTTGCACCGGCCCTGTGCGGCGGCCTGGACGGCGTCGTAGTGCCGGCGGTCGACGACGGTGGAGGGCATCGCCCAGTCCCAGTCGCCGCCGTGCACACGGGTGTCCTGCTCGATGGGCTCCTGCGCCAGGTCCTCGCCCTGGTCCTCGCCGCCGTCCACTTCTGCCTTGGTCTCCTCCTCCTTCACGAGGGTCAGGGCTGTGTCGTCGGTGTTCTGTTCGGTCAGGGCCTGCTGTGCCTGGCGTCGCCGTGACGAGGTGTCAGTGAGGCGCGCTTCTTCGTCGTCGAGGACGGTTTGGACGATGTCGACGTAGTCGGGTCCGACTTTCCATACGGCCTGTCCCGGATCGAGCGTCGGGATTTTCTCGATGGCCCATTGCGGGAGGTTGAGCAGAGCGCCGACTTTTGCGGCTTCTTTGGGGCCGAGCCGTCCGACGTGGACGATTTCGCAGAGCCTGGCAAGGTCTTTGGCGCGGCCCTCGCCGAGATCGGACAGGGTGTGCATGACGACGTCCAGCGACAGCGCGGACCTGCGGCTGTTTTTCAACAGCCTCTGGATCAGTTCGGCTGTGGCCGGGCTGCGGAGGATTTGCCAGGCCTCTTCGAGGACCAGGTGTCGGTGGCCCGCGGTCGACTGCTTGAGCCAGATGTTTTCGACCCAGCACGAGATTGCGGCCATCAGGGCCGGAATTGCCGGGCTGTTCTTGTCCAGCTTGGTGAAATCGAAGCTGATCATCGGCAGATCGGTTTCGGGCAGGCCCGCGTTCGGGCCGTCGAAAATTCCGCGCAGACTGCCGTGCACGTAGCGGGAGAGGGCGAGCGTGACGCGCTGTCCCCATTTGGCCAGCTCCGATGCTGAGTACAGCCCGGCCTCGGGGTGCCTGAGCGCGTCGATCAGGCCGCTCAACTCAGAGGCCTTGGGGCTGTTGAGTGCGTGCTGAAGTGCGTGGGCGGCCTCAGAATCGAGGGCCTTGGCATCGACTGCGACGATCAGCGAGCGGATCAGTTCCTCGCGGACCTCTGGGGTAAACAGGGTGCTGCACGGGTTGAGTGCGAATTCACCCGCCTCAATCACTCTGCCGTCGACCGAGCGCGTCAGGCGCGCCCACTCTCCCTCTTCGGCCTGGTTCTGCTGTTGTTCTCCGTGGCTGTCGAGAACGACGTACTGATGACCGTGTTCGAGGATCTCGCGACGCGCACGGATCTCGCGGCGCGCGCGGATCTTCGCTGTGGTGGACTTTCCCGAGCCGAGCCCGCCCATGGCGAGCGAGTTCGTGGACGGCAGGATCTCGGAGTCGACCAGGACCGGTGAGAGGTGGAACGGCCGGCCGTCAGAGGTGGAACGGCCGATCGCGATGCCGGGGAACTCAGTGTTCGAGGCGACGAGCGGGGTGGTGATCGCGGCGTGGTTGGAGGGCAGGCGGATCACAGGATCGCTCCCTTTCGGGTGGGTGCGCCGTGCGCGGTGGTCATCACGTGGGCGCGGTGCTGCTGGCCGATGAGCCAGTCGAGGCGCAGGCGCCGTTCGTCGGCGTCGAGTTGGGCCTTCCAGCGGGCCTGGGTCACGTCCTCGGGGCTCTCCCCCCACACGGTCAGGTAGGCGTCGATGTCAACGAGGGTGGCGCCGTGGACGAGCGCGTCGTGCATGGTGCCGCTGGACATCGCGTTCTCGTCCTTCTTGACCTTGTCGGTGGTGAAGGCTTCGCCCGCCGCGGTCGTCCACCGCGCGGAGCGGCGGGCCTGCGCCACGGGCAGGGGCCGGTAGAGCACCGACAGCGAGCGGTTTTTGATCTGGCGGTCCTTGAGCGGGCGGTCCTGGTCCAACAGCAGATTGGCCATCAGGTCGTCGTCCGTCGTGGCCGGCCAGCCCGTGATCCGGGCCGTGGCCGCGTACCGGCCGTCCTCAAGGGCGACCCAGTCGCCCGCGCGGTCGCTGACGGCCGGTACCGGCTCGGGTGTGTGCGGGCGCAGCGCGCCGAGGGCGGCCAACTCCCGCTCGATGGTGTTCAGGACACGCTCCGGGCGGCTGATCAGGTTCCTGGGGATGTGGACGGAGATCGTCTGGTCGTGGGTGGTGGCGTCGGCGTCGGCCTGCGCGTGGTGGGTGACGTGGAGCTGGATGCCTGCGCTGCGGGTCTGGTTGCCGATGTAGGTGAGCGCGCGGGAGAACGCGGCGTGGAAACCGGCCCGGTCGTAGGGGTCCTGCATGGTGCCGTGGTACGGGTACAGGGTCCACGTGCGGGTCTCGCCTGCGGAGGTGCCCAGACGGGGCGTGGCGCGCCGCTCGTGCCAGTGCCGGACACCGACCGCCGCCCATCGGGCGATCGAGCGGTGCCCGGCCGTGACATTGAGCAGTGCAGCGTTCAGGGCGACCACGCCGAACGCCCAGATCGGGGGCGTTTCGACCATCGCCGATGCCATAACGGCGCCCCCTGCCCCGGCGTTGACCTTCGTCAGCAGGGTCTCCAGAGGGCTCAGCCCGCGCTGGATGGCAGGGACGCGATAGCCGGGGGTCAGGGAGTGCAACGTCTTCCTCCTTCTTCTATGGGGTGCCCGACCCGCCCGAAGGCGAGCCGGAGCCGGATGCCGGTGGCGTGGGCGTCGGTCGGGGCGGAGCAGCCGGGCTTGCCCCGGAGCTGCCGGACGCGGCCCTGGTCCGGGACGGCGCGTGCTCCGCGCGGGCCTCCCTGCGCTCGCGCATGACGCGCTCCTGGCGCTGCGCGTCGAACCGAACCTGGGCGACGACCGAATCGGTCGTCATCCGACCCGGGCGTTTGCGGGTCTTGAGCCCGTACGCGCTCGCCAGGGCGTCGCCGTCCTGCGCCATGGCACGCCCCGGCGTCATGACGGTGCGCGGGCCGCGCGGGGTGTTCTCCTGCTCGTAGAAGTCCGGCACACCCGCACGCATCGCACGCTGCGCGAGCGGGCTGGAGACGCGGCCCTCGACCATCGAGCGGGCCGCACGCGCCATGCGGGGCCCGACGTACGGCACCCCGTGGAAAATCATCCTGAGCATCAGGACATCCGCGGCGACCAGCAACACCGCATCCACCACGAGCGAGCCCTTGGTGAACTCGACGAACGGTGAGAGCAGGAGCAGGGCGAACGGGGCGAACATCAACCCGAGGAGCCGCGTCGCCCAGGTCCTTGACCGCACCCATGTCGCCGCCACGGGCCAGGGAGGCCAGCACCAGGGGCGCCATGCACACGAACACCAGGATCCCGAGGTTCCGGGTGAGGAACACCAGCGCCGCGAACGCGAGCGCGACGACCAGGGCCGCAGTGATGATCAGGATCCCCAGCGGGTTGCCCGCGTCCGCCCCTTTGTCCAAGTCCTCCTTGATGGCGCCGAACAGGGTCGACTCGTTGCTGTCAAACGCCTTCGTGAACGCCTCCGACAGGGCCGTGTTAAGCAGTGCCACCGCCCCCGGGACGGACGCCATACCGGCGACAGCCGCGAGCGTCCATCCCGTCGACGCGCCCATCTGCCTGAGGCGGGGCGCGCCCTGCCATGCGGTCAGACCGCACACGACGACCACGCAGAAGAAGATCGACACGGCCAAGTGCTGCCCGAGCCACAGAAACGACTGGTAGACCGCATTGTCGGGCTCCTGCGGCGCCCAGGCGTCCTTCGGCGCGATGAGCCCCTTGATCGTCTTGATCAGGGTGTTGGCGAGGTCTGTGACGTGATCTGAGGCGCCGTCAGTGAGCCCACCGCCGCCGCCCCCGCCTCCTCCGCCTCCTCCGCCTCCTCCGCCGTCCTTCTCCCGTTCGCCCTCGCGGCAGAATTCGACCGCAGGGCCACGCAGCAGGCCGCAGGGGTCCTTGTCTGCCATAAATGTCATGGCAGATCAGCTCTGCTTGCCGTTGGTGATGGTCGAGAAAAGGGCGTCACCGTAGAGCGCGAGGACCAGGGCGACGAACAGCGTGCCGACGGCCATGCTGCCCTTCCGCAGGGCGCGCTTGGGGTCGTTGGGAAGCGAGAAGAGCATAATCACGGCGATCACGGCGATCACGGCAGCGCTTCCCTTGGTGACGAGGCCGCCACCGGTGAGACCGATGGTGTCGAAGAAGTCGGAAAATCCGGTGGACAGGTCCTGCGGCTTGGCCAGGATGGTGGTGAACTTCGCCATTTCAGATCTCCTTGTTCGCGTTGGGTACGGGACGTGCGACACCGAATTTGTCCGGCATCGAGTCGATGGCCGAGTAGCGGACCTTCGTGCCCGGCCGGGGCGCATCGATCATGTGCCCACCGCCGACATAGATGCCGACGTGGTGGAGGCTCTCGGCGGATTTTCCGTAGAAAATGAGATCGCCGACACGCATCTGTCCAGCCTTTACCGGCTCGGATGCGGCGTATTGCTGTGATGCCGTGCGGGGCAGGGTGATACCGGCCTGCGCGTAGGCGTAGAGCGTGAGACCGGAGCAGTCGAAACCCTTTATTCCCTTTCCGGAGCGGCCGCGGGGGGAGCAGCACGTTCCCGTGCTCGGTCCGTTCGCGTCTCCGCCGCCCCATGAATACGGTTTGCCGACCATGTCATTCGCCGCATTCACGGCGGTGACAGCCTGCGTGGTGGTTGCCTTTTTCCCGCCGGACGACATCTTTCCAACGAGTGAGCCGATGGATTTGACGTAGTTCTGGGTTTCCCTGTACGGGGGGACGCCCCCGTAGTGCACGACGGCCCCGCTTCCCGCGTTGTAGGCAGCGAGTATGTTGTTCTGCTTGCTGCCCGGGACGTCTTTGACTTCCTTCGCGATTTTGCAGAGATGTACGCCTGCCGAGGGAATCGCGTCCTTGGGGTCCCAGACATCACGGTCGCCGTCGCCGTCGCCGTCGACAGCATCCTTTTCCCAGGTGGACGGAATGAACTGCGCGATCCCCTGAGCCCCTGCCGGACTTTTCGCTTTGGGATTGAAACCAGATTCTTGTGTGAGGAGCCCAGCGAGCAGATTTGGGCTGATTTCAGGGCAGGTGTTTCCTGCCTCCTGCACCAGGTCTTTGTACTTGTCGGGCACGGCCACGGACAAGCCCATCGCCCCCATCGCCTTGCCCGCGGGCGTGTCACCGGCGGCCTGGATGAGCGCGGCCGCGATGACGACCACGGTTGACCCCACGCCCACGGCTGCTACGACGCCAGATCTCAACGAACTTCCCCCTCCCTGTGTTCTCAGTGTTTTCGCTGGTCAGATCCGTCAGACGGTTCCGTCGGGGATCCGTCGGGGATCTGTCAGGCCGACGGATGGATCTGTCAGGCCGACGGATCACCGACGGATGCCCTGACGGATGTTCTGACGGATGCTGAGGTCAGGCGTTGGCCTGTGCGGCGGCGACCAGCCGTGCGAGGTCGTACCCGCGCCTGGTGCCCTCTTTGTTCGGTGCAGGCTTGATCCCCAGAAGCGCGGAAACGGCCTTTCCCCGCTGCGTTGCATTCGTCTCCACGACGCCGAGGAACGGAGCGAGTTCAGCGGCAGACATGAACGCGGCACCGTTTTTCTGCATCACATCGATCGCCTTCACGAGCGGCGTATCCGGCGTCTCCTCCAGCGCCGTTTTGAGCACCTTATGGCGTCGCTCATACACATCGTCGACCACCCCGAAGATGAACTCATCATCGAAGCGGATTCCTCGAATGAGCTTCGACGAGACACCGTCGAAGTAGACACCTTGGCCTTGGATACTCGCGTCCATCAGCGCGGGGTGAATCGGGGATTCGGTCTTGAAATAGTCCGAACCGAGCGCAACCTCCGCGCTCCCCTTACCGGAGACGTAGAGGCAGATTCGCCTCTTAAATTGATCACGCACTTCGACGGGGACAGCCCTGTCGGATGGGCGCTGCGTCATCATGATGACGGTGATGCCGCATTCGAGGCCCTTGCGGACAAGCTCTGAAGAGTTCTTCACGAGCCGCGCCCGCTCCTTCTTCGACTCGGCGCTTCCATCGCTGACGTAGTAGTCCGCCACCTCGTCCGCGATGAAAAGCGTCTGCCGGTGACGAGGCTTGGGCTTGCGTTCCCGCATAGCCGCGTTGTCCATTTCGTAGCGCTCTTGCTGCTTCTTGAGGAGTTCGCAGACCATCGAGTCGAACACAGATGTCTTGCTGGACGCTTCATAGCGCACAGCCACCTTCTCGAACCGGACCAGAGCGCCCGGCTTTCCTTCGATGAGGTACACATCGAGTTCAGGACCGTACGCGATATAGGCGCAGGTGATGAGAGCGATGGTCAGGGTCGATTTACCGGTCTGCGTCATACCCGCTACGAAGAGTGCGCCCTTGGTGAAATCGTCGATGCCGACGAGTTCACCGGTCATGCTGTGCGAGAACGGAATTCCCTCGTGCGCGAGAATCATTTCCCTGGTCGGCGGGGCGAACGGCTCGGTGAACGGCGGCCTTGTCAGCACGGTCATGTCGACGTCGCGTTCGCTGAGTTCACCGCGCTCGACCTGCATCCGCAGCCGGGTTGCGCCCAGGGCACCGGCGACTTCACCGGCCTTGGTGGCCACGTGCTTGTAGGTACGGCCGAGGGGGACCTTGAACTCGTGCCGGGTGCCGAGTCCGTGGGGCAGCGGTGTCACGACGGACTCGTCCGCGCGAACGAACTGGTCCTTCGCGATGGCGCCGCTCGCTACGAGAGCCTTGGTCAGGCCTTCGTCCCGGGCAGGCCCCTCATCCTCAGCGCCTGCCTCCTGCGCCAGGACGGTCTTGGTGGCTCCCTCCTGGCCCTTGCTGGCCCATGCGCGCTGAATGCGAGTCTTGAGCCACCAGGCGCCGTACCCGAGCGCGACCAGCACTCCCGCGGTGAGCAGCACCGTGGCAGGCCACGACAGGCCCAACTTGTCCTTGATGGCGGCCAGGCCCCCGAAGCTGATGACCAGAACGCCGATCGCGCCCGCCATCTGGCCGTAGGTGTCCTCGCCGCGCTCGTACCGTTCGTCCCGTTCGTGTCTCCTCTTCCCCACTCCCCCTCCTTCTTGCCTGTGAGCGATCAAGAGTTTGCACAGAGTAACTCGCTTGATGGTTCGAATAGTTCTGGTTTTCACAGTTCAGTCCCGGGTCTGCTCTGCGGGTCTGCGGGCGCGGGGCTCGCTCGCCGTTCACTCGCCGGTTCTGCACTGCTCGACTGCAACGACTTCCGGCAGTCGCGACACAGCCCACCCAGGCGTTGCTGGGTGGGCTGCATCGGTGGTGCCGGACTAGTGCCCGTCAGCGGGCCTTCTCCGCCGTCTCCCTGGCGGCCGGTCAGACGAGGTCGGTCTCCTCTTCGGTCTCCTCTTCGGTCTCGTCCGACTCGGTCAGGACCTCTGTGCTCCACACACGGCGCACGCGGTCCTCAGCCCCGACAAAGCCGGAACGGCGAAACAGCTTGACGGCCTGGCGGTAGGAGCGGGGCGGGTCCTCGGAGTAGCGCAGGTGCCGCAGCACGACCCCGAGCTGAGCGTCCGTCAGCGGCGCGCCCGGCTCCGGGGTCGGCACGCCCCTGACCTCCGCGAGGTCGGCGAGCGTGACGGCCGTGCCGCGAGACGTGCCGGTCTGCGGTCCCATCAGAGCGCCCACCTGCGTGCCGAGGGCGTGACGGTCCGCGACGGGCAGGGCGAGCGCGGTCGGCGCCCACCCCTCCAGCTCCGGCAGCGCGATGTACGCGACCGCATCAGGAAGCCGCTTCTCCTCGATCGCCTTCGCGGTGTCCAGCGCCTGCTTGTGCAGCTGCTCCGTCCTGCGCTGTTCTGCCTTGAGCGTCGCCTTGCGGTAGTCGGTCTCCGCCTCGCCCACCTGCCGTTCGAGCGCTTCCGCGACCCGCAACAGCTCGATGCGGTGCGCGGCGTCGGCCTCCATCTGCTCCAGCCGGTCAGCGACTTCCTGACGGCGTGCCGCGATGGCCTTGAGCGTCGCAGGCGAGACCTTCCGGCCGAGCGAGGGCAGCACGAGCCACCACGCCGTCTTGGTCGCCACGATCGCAAACGGCGCGATGATGACGGCCAGGTCGAAGTCGCCGCTGGTGCGGTTCAGGACCAGATCCGCGGTGGGGATCGCCGCGATCACCGCCGTCAGCGCGAGGCCCGCCCACTGGACACGCCGAGCGCGCCGAACATTGTTGGCCGCCAGGATCTCGGTCGCCTGGAGCACCACCCACAGCGCGTCGAGCGCCCCGACGGTCGGCCAGGCCCACACCCCGAAGCGCGGGGTCAGGATCTGGTAGCTGACGGCGATGGACAGCACCGCCACGCCCACGGTGATCGTGCCGAGGACGCCGAGGACCAGCGTCCGCAGGGACCAGGCCCCGGGCTCTGGAGACCAGGAACGGGGTTCTCCCTTGCTCTTGAACATGCTTCTCCTTCAGGCCGCGAGGGCTACGGGGGAGTCGGCGCACCCCGGGCAGCAGCCCAGGGACGTCGGGATCACGTGGTTGAAGGTGACCTGGCAGTCCGGACAGGTGCGGCGCGCACGCATCATGGCGTGCACGGCGCGCCACCGTCCCGGCGTCATCGGCCGCACCGGCGCGGCCAAGCCGTCCGGCGCGAGCCGCTTCGGGTAGGTCGGGATGCCGTACTCGGTCCCGTCCGGGTCGTAGAACCTCACAGGCCGTCGCCGTCGCCGTCGACGAGGCGGGACCGGAGGTAGTCGAGCCCCGCCTCGTCGAACCGAATGAAGCTGCGACCGATGCGCCCGTTGTCGCCGTCCTGGGAGTACGCGACGAGGACCGCGCCCCTCCGGTCGGTCTGCAAGGACATCTTGTAGACGGTGCCGATGATCTGGACGTCCGGGACGTCGAACCGCGGCTCGTCCTCATCCGCCATGGGCTCGTTCGGGGTGCGTGCCATGCTGATCTCCATCAGGTCCTCCACTCAGGTCCTGGTGGACAGCCCCGGGGGCTCTCCTCCCCAAGGCTGTCGTCGTGTCGGTGGTGTCGGTGCGCACCGCGCTTTCGGGTGTGCGGGTGGGCGGGGTGGACGTCGACCACCCAGTGGCCGGCCTCCCACGCCGCGGCCGCCGCCACAGCGGCGGCCGCCAGGAGAAGCCGGGCACGGGGGTGGTCGGGTCCGAAGACGTGGGCGGCGCGGGCGGCACGGTGCTGCGCTGCCCGCGCCGCCCGTATGAGGCGCGCTCTCACCGGCAGATTGCGCGGCAGGCGTCGCAGACGCCCCCGTTCCAGCCCTGGAACCACATGCCGCACGTGCTGCACTGGCCGTCACCGGACGCGCGGACCGGCGCCGCCGGGGCGGCCGGGGCGGCGGAAAAGATCTCGTCGCAGCGGCAGCGCCAGAACTCGCACAGTGGGCAGACGTCGTCTGCTCCCTGCCGGGGCCTGCGGGGCTGCTGACTGCCCGTCATCAGCGGGCGGTGCAGGATGAGCACGGGCTGTCGCACGTGGCCTGGCACCATCTCCTGCAACGTCCGGCGCGCGCGGCGGCCCGCGGTCGCCGCGCGCCCATCGCCGTCGGCGACCATGCCGAGCAGAAGCTCGTGCAGCTCCTGGACGTCGGTCTCGTCGCGCTCTACGGCGCGTGTCATGCTGTCGATCACAGGGACTCCTAGTCAGTTCCTGTACAGGCGGCCCCGGAGCTATCACCTCCGGGGCCGCCGCCTTGTCGCTGCTCGGACGAGCAGCCGCGGCCGCCGCCAACCTGCCGTGCACCACGGAGTTGGCGGCGACTGCGGCGGCTGGTCAGCCGCAAAAGGGGGTGCCCCGGACCGGACTCGAACCGGTCGACTGCTGCCTACGGGGCCCGCGATCTTCGCCCTTGTCTCACCTGTGCGCATCGGTCCCTGTCCACCCGAAAGGGGGCATGGGAGAAGGTGCGTGCTGCCACGCACAGGCAGGGCCTACGGCTTGTCGCTGTTGCCTGATCCCGGGTGGCCAGAGGACTCGCCGTGGTGGCACCTCTCCGCAGATCTCTTGCTCGGAGGTGCCGACGAGTCGTGGCTCCGGGTGTCCATGTGGAGTTGAGAAGGAACGAACACTCCGTCCGGGCCGCCATGACGCGCTGCCATCAGGGCGCTTTGACCTGCGGGTTAGCTGGCTTGCTGGCTAGTCAGCCAACCGACCATCTGTTTCCATGGTGCCAGATTTATTTCCTGGAAACAACCAGAGGACCCAGGGTCTGCCTCCTGGTATCGTCTCCGTATGGTTGAGCTTCCGGAGGAGCAGCGCGCCGCTGCGCTGAGACAGGTAGCCGAGATCGGCACACGCCGCACAGGGCTGCTCGCCGAGGCCGAGCAACTGAACGGCCCGCTGCGGGCGGCGGCTGTCGAGGCGGCACGCGTCGGCGCGCAGCGGAGTCGTATCCGGGAACTCGCCGGGGTCAGCTCCAAGACCTTGTACGGCTGGCTCGAAGAGGCTGGCCTTGAAGTACGCACCACGCGAAAGAGCCGCTGACCCCCACGCTCCGACCTGCCCGTGACAGCCACGCAAGCCACCCCGTTCCGTCTGCCGGTTGGGCAACCAACCTGACAACCGGAGGGGTGATCTTGACAGTGACTCTTCAAGGGGACCTTTGAAGGTCACCCATGGGTGTCACCTGCCGCGGAGCGCTCTCGCTGTCACACTCGGCCCCAGTTTCCGGAGGTGATCACCATGGACGACCGGCCCACCTGGGCACGTCGGATGCGCGAGGAACGGCTTGCCCGCCAGTGGTCTCAGATCACGGCGGTCCGCTCCCTGATGGCCCGGCTCCCGTACGACCCTGGAGGGCCGGACGAGCAGAGCATGCTGCGGCAGTGGAAGCGCTGGGAGGCCGGAGAGAAGTTCCCGGAGAAGTACAAGATCGAGATCGCGGCCACCTTCGGGACGACCACGAACGCCTTTTTCCCGCCGACCGGCCGCGAGCCCCGCTCTCAACTTCAGGTCGTGGGCGGCGTGGACACAGTGGAGATCGTGGCCCGCATGAGGGCCTCAGACGTCGACCAGGCCACCCTGGACGCGCTGCGGATCACCGTGGACCGGCTCTGCTCCGAGTACGCCTACCTGCCCACGGCGCAGCTCCTCACGGAGGGGCGGGCGTGGATGAGCCGGGTTGTGGCGATGCTCGACCGGCGGGTGAGCCTGTCCCAGATGCGCGACCTGTACGCGCTCGCCGGGAAGTTGGCGCTCCTGGTCGGCTGTGTCGAGTACGACTCGGGCGATCCCCGCCAGGCCGAAGCGACCCGTCGCGCCGCGCTCTCCCTCGGGGACGAGGCCGGCCACCTCGGCGTGATCGGGTGGGGCCATGAGATGCGGTGCTGGTTCTCGCTGACGCGCGGCGACTACCGCGGCGTCATCCAGGCCGCCCGCGAAGGAGTCGCGCTCGCCCCGAACGAGTCGGTGGCAGCCCAGCTCTTCGCCCAAGAGGCCAAGGCATGGGCGCGGCTGGGCGATCGGCAGCAGACGGAAATCGCGCTCGACAAGGGCCGCCAGGTCCTCGAAGCCCTGCCCTACCCGGACAACATCGAGGACCACTTCGTCGTCGACCCCGCGAAGTACGACTTCTACCGCATGGACTGCTACCGCAAGGTCGGTGAAGACCAACTCGCCGAGCAGCTTGCGGGTGAGGTCATCCGGGCGAGCACCGACTTCGACGGCACGGAGCGCGCGCCCATGCGGATCGCAGAGGCCCGCATCACGCTCGCCGTCGCAGCAGCCCGCAGCGGAGACCTCGACTCCGCCCTGTCCTACGGCGAACGCGCCCTCGGCGGCGAACGCCAGTCCCTCCCCAGCCTGACCATGGTCGCCAGCGACCTCGGCCAGATCCTCAAGACCAACTACGCCAAGGTCCCCGACGCAGTGGACTTTCGCGCCCACCTGCGGAACCTCAACACTCCTGACCACTGACGAGGTGAAGAGCGCATGCCCCCTATGCATGGAGAGAACCCGCAGGTCACTGCGGGAACGCACGGAGAGTCACAAGGGGAGTACGCTGACTCCCAGTAATACGTGATCTAGAAAAACCGAACCCCCCGGTTCCGGCTGGAGCAGGTGCGTCAACACCTACTTGAACCCAGCCCCGGGGGGCCCACACGCTGCCGAGTGTAGAGCAGGCGAGGACGGATTTCGATCCGAGTCTCGGCCTTTCACACCCGGTCAGCGGCTACGAGAGGCCGCAACAGGTGCTACAGAATGCCCCCGCACCCACATTCAGTCGGGCCATCGAGGGGCCCGAGACAGCCGTGCCGCACTCATCGGACGCCGTCCGTTCCGCTCCCGAGGTGGACCGATGACGAGACCGCAGCAGATGAGCGAGACGTGGGTTCGGGCGATCGAGCCCGAGCCGAGTGTGACGATCACCGAGGAAACGTTCTTCGGGCACGGCTGGCAGCCGCTGACGATCGCCGTGGTACAGGCCCTGTGGTTCATGCCGCCCGGCGAGGACTTCGACGTCGCCGAACTGGTGGGCTGGTTCCGCGCGATGGGCTGGAAGTCCGCGAACGGCAAGCCGCTCGGCGAGGACGCCGTACGGCGTGAGCTCGCTCTGATCCGCAAGGCCGGATACATCCGCGCGTACCGGATCAAGGGCGAGGGCGGCCGGATGGTCGGGATGCGTTACGAGATCTCGAAGCGTCCGAAGCCTCCCCAGGAGCGGATCGAGGTCGTCTCTGCCGAGCAGGTAAACACGCAGGTCGCGCCATGTGCCTCCAATGAAGGCACATGGAATGGGGGTAAAAGGGAAACCCGCAGGTCGCACCATGTGCCTCCAATCACCACACATGGTGAACCGCCACACATGGTGGATGCGGCAAACCCGCAGGTCGCACCATGTGCCTCCAATGGCGGTTCCCCCCCACACCCCCCCCGGAGGTGGTGGATACCACCTCCCCCAACCCCCTCACCGGCACCGAGGGTCACAGCGACCCCGCTTCGCGGGGGGAGGCGGCGGAAGCCGAGTTCGACGCAGGGGCTATCGCGGACGCGGAGGAGTTCCTTCAGGAGCTGCCCGCGCCGTTCGCGGTCGGCCGTCCGACGGCGAAGCGATACGCCCCACTGCTCGTGGACAGCACCACGGCCCAGGGGTGGAAGCTCGATGACGCCCTGGTCGCTGAACTGACCAAGGGCCAGCGGCCGAACAACCCGCAGGGCGCGCTCAAGACGCGGATTGAGAACCTGGTCCGCCGCCATCGCGCGGCCGCCACCGCCACCGTGCCCGGCCAGGTCCGGCAACTCCGGCAGTCCGGCGCCGAGTTGCCGCCGCACTGTGGTGATCTGGACTGTGACGAGCTCACCCGGATGAAGACCACGGAGAACGAGGAGGGGTGGCGCACCACTGCGCCATGCGCCGATTGCCACCCCGGCAAGGTCCGGAAGTCCGCAGCCGCCGGAACCTGATCCGGAGATCGCAGACGGCCCTGTGGCGGCCCAAGCGATCACCGGATGTCCGGAAGGCCCGAGGGCCCCTCGTCGGCGCGCTCGGGGGCGCTCAGGCCCCTCTGTGGGCCCTCTGAACATGACGGCGGCGGCCGGGAATCCTCGCCAGGGTCCGGCCGCCGCTCGAAACTCCCCGAACAGGAGCTCTACGCGTGAGCATCGCAGAACTTCCCGACACCGCAGAGACCGACGACGCCGGGTTCAACCGGGTCCCGCCGAACGACACCGGAGCCGAACAAGCCGTCCTCGGCGCAATGCTGGTGCCCTCCCCCGCCACGGCTACGCAGGTCGTCGACGAGGTCTCCTCGATCCTGCGCGGCCCGGAGGACTTCTACCGCCCCGCGCACGAAACGATCTACCGGGCCATCCTCGACATGTACGCCACCAGCATCGGCAAGCCGCGAATCGACCCGATCACGGTTGCCGCCGAGCTCACCAAACGCGGTGAGCTCACCAAGGTCGGGGGCGCCTCGTATCTGCACACTCTGGTGCAGACGGTGCCTACGGCGGCGAACGGCGCATACTATGCCGAAATTGTCCGCGGGCGCGCCGCGCTGCGGCAGGTCATCGAGGCCGGTACCCGCATGGTGGCGCAGGCGTACGCGCAGACCGAGGACGCCGACCAGATCGTTCAGGACGCCATGGCCCAGGTGCAAGCGGCCGCGACCGGCACCGTCGAGGCCGCGCCGCCGCTGTCGGTCGCCGACCGCTGGCAGGGCTTCGTCGACGAGCTCCAGGACGGCGCCGACCCCAACGCGCTCGACACCCCGTGGCCCGACCTGAACGACGTGATCCAACTCAAGCCCGGCCAGTTGGTCACCGTGGGCGCCGCGACGGCAGGCGGCAAGTCGCTGTTCGGCATGAACCTCGTCGCTCACGCCGCGCTCAAGCACGGCAAGCCTGCGATGGTCGCCAGCATGGAAATGAGCGGCAGTGAGCTGATGGCCCGGCTCACCGCTGCCGAAGCCGGGGTCAACCTCGACAGCCTCGTCCGACGCAAGGTCACCGACCGGGACTGGGAGCGCATCCGCAAAATCAGCGAACGCCTCGCCACCGCCCACCACTTCGTCCTGGACGACAGCGCGAACCTCTCGCTGTCGAAGATCCGCGCACGGATGCGCTGGATGACCGCACGCGGCCACGCCCCCGCGATCGTCGTCGCCGACTACCTGCAACTCATGACTCCCGAGGGCACCAACAAGAACTCCAACCGTGCGCAGGAAGTCGCCGACATCAGCCGCGGCCTCAAGCTCCTCGCTGTGGAGTTCCAGGTGCCCGTCGTCGCCCTCGCCCAGTTCAACCGCGGCGCCGTCGGCCGCCGCCCGCTCGTCTCGGACTTCAAGGAGTCCAGCGCCATCGAGCAGGACTCCAACATCATCGTGCTGCTCCACCGGGAACTCGCCGAGGACGGCACCGACACCGGCCCCACGTCGGGCACGGTCGAGGCCATCGTGGCGAAGAACAGGAACGGAGCCAGCGGCCGGATCGTAGAACTGGCCTTCCAAGGTCACCTGGCGCGGCTGTCCTCCATGGGCTGTTGACCTGACCCGGTGAAATAGCAGGTCAAGTGATCGATGCCGTCACAACGGCATGACGGTATGACGTCGTGCCGTTGTGACGGTGGCTCGGTACTGAGGGCTGTCAGGGGCTGACGCCGGAGAGCCGAGCGAGCCGCAGCAACTGAGGGTTTGAGCGTCGGTGCAGCGACACGAGGACACGCAGGACTTCGCGCCCCATGGGGTGGATGCGGGCCATCTGCGGCGCCGCGTCGAACGCTGCGCCCAGGCTTTCCAGTGCGCCGTCGCGGTCGCCGACGGCGAGTTGAGCGCGCGCATAGTTGATCTTGGTGGGTGCGACCCGGGTCGGTGGAAGCCCTGCGACGGCCGCGTCCAGGTCGTCGGTGAGCGCGAGTGCGTCCCGCGTCCGGCCGAGGTCCACGCGGGTCGCCAGGACGTGCGTGAAACAGTTCTGCGGTCCGAAGGTGAGCCCGTGTGCATCGACGTCGTGGCTGAAGGCGCCGGCCGCGTTCCACGCGGAGCGGATGTGTCGTTCAGCCTCCCGCAGACCCTGCCGCTTGTCGGTGAGTCGGCCCGCGAGGGTCATGCCGCGAAGGTTCAGGATGCCCACGGCCAGGTCGCGGTCGGTGGTCGAGAGCGGGGTGGACTGCACGGTCACGATCGCGCGGTCGACGACGTCCAGGCCGCGCTCGACGTCGCCGAAGTTCAGGTAAGTGCCTGCCCGGTCGCGATCGGCGAAGGCCTCGCCGATCGGGTTGGGCTGCTGCTCGATGGCCCACCGCTGGCGCGTCACGGCGAGTTCGGCCAAGTCCATCCAGCGGTGCCGGGCGGCGAGCCAGTACACCGTGCTGTAGGTGTCGGCGAGCGCCGACCACGACTCGGCCGTGTTCTGCGTGTGCGCGTACGTGGTGGCGTCCCGCAGCAGTGCGGGCAGCATCCGGAGCAGGGCGGCGACGTCGACCGCATCGCGACGCCGGTCGGCCGTCTCCAGGTCGGCCCTGATGCGGCCCTCGGGCACGGCCTGGCCCTGGGGTAGGTCGTAGTCCCGCATCGCCGACCGCAGTTCGGACAGCAGGGGTTCGTCGTCAGCGGCGACGGACGCCTGTCCCTGTACCTCCGCCATGCTCAGGCCCAGCGCCCGGCCCAGCGCGGCCGCCACGGCCGGGGTGAGCGGACGGTCCCCCACCTCGACCTTGCTCAGCAGGGAGTGGGAGACGTGCGCTTCGCGGGCGAGCCGGGCCTGAGACCAGCCGCGCGTCGTGCGGAGCAGGGCGACGTTCGCGCCCGGTGCCGGATCCGTCGTAGTGCCCATGGCAATCAAGTCTTTCTGGGAGCCACATAGCCGTTCCGTCCATGCTCACAGGCCGGACGGGTGCCCGCAGCGGCTCTGTGCAAAACCTGTGCAAGTCGACGGGTGCTCGGAGGAGTTGACTCAGATGTACGGACCCCCGCGACCGCCGTTACGGCCCGGGGGCATGGCCGACCACAAGGAGTCGACATGGCCGAGAGTAAGGTCCCCCTGCCGGGCCCGGAAAGCAGCGCACGGGAGCAGAGCCCCGACCACGGCGCTATCGCCGACTGGTTCGCACACGCCCACCCCGTAGCGCGTCAGGCTGTATCGGAGTGGGCTGACCATGGAGTCGCGCTCCTGCCGCTCGGCGAGCGCTTCGACGCCATCCGCGTCCCCGGCCGGCTCGTCCACGCCGCGCTGGGCAGCGACCAGGCGGACGTGGTGGATCAGGCCCTGGCCGACTGGCTGTACGGCCCCGTCATCTGCGACACCCGCACGGGCAGCGGCTGCTACTACGTGCTCGTGGCCCCCGACGCCGCATGGCGGGGGCCCGCAGACCGGCTCCGGAGCGGCACGTACCTCGCCGTGCCGCGGATCGGGAAGAGGGTCTCGCCTGTCACGTACTGGGCGGTGCCACCGTCGCGCCGCGGGCACCTGTGCGACCCCGCCCACCTCACCGCACTACTGTCCACCGTCGAGGCGCTGAAGGCGGTTGAGTCGTGAACGCCACCGACCAGGCCGCATCGCGTGCGGACGAGCTGTACGCGCGCTACATGGGGCACCTCTACGGCTGTGCTCCCTGCCAGCGAGAGAACTACTGCCCGGTGGGGAACCGGATGCGCGCCGCGTGGAAGTGCGCCCAGTCCGCAGCCATGCAGACCTACCGGGCACGCACGGAAAGGCGGCAGTGACGCCCCATCGAGCAGGGCGAACCCGTAGGCGGGGCCCCCACCGGACGACGCGGTGAGGGCCCCGTTCGCAGCGGTTGCGGCTCGTCGGCCGCAACGCGCGGCCCCGGACGCGCGACGCGAACCGGGGCGCTCACCGAAGTCTGTGGAAGCCTGTTTCCAGGCTTTCTGCGGATGCTCTCGCCGTTCCCGAGAGCCCGCAAGCCACTGTGCTGTCACCCACATGAGGGGTTCTCTCACTAGATCATGGCAGGTCAGTTGCTTTGTGACGGCACACCGTTATGCCGTTGCACCGTCGTAACGGTGTGCCGTCACGCGGTAGAGTCCCGGGCCATGACAACCACCAGGACCGCGATGCTGAACCAGAAGGGCGGCGTCGCGAAGACCACCACGACCATGCACTTGGGGGGCACGCTCGCAGCCGCGGGGAAGCGCGTCCTCCTGGTCGACCTCGACCCGCAGGGCAACCTGACGACCGGACTCGGCATGAGCCGGCTGAACCCCACCGACGAGTTGACGCTCACTCAGGCCATGCTCAAGGACACCGGCCTTGAGGAAGCGCGGAACCTGATCCGGCAGCACAGCGAGAACCTGTGGGTGATCCCGAGCGCGCTCGACATGTTCACCCTCGCCCGGCACCTGTACGGCACCCGCTCCAAGGAGCACCGACTGGAGTGGGTCCTGGAACACTTCGACGAAGACTTCGACCACATCATCGTGGACTGCCGCCCGGCGCTGGAGATCGACACTGACAACGTCATCGTCTGGGCCAAAGACGCGCTCGTGCCGATGGACGTCGACACCTTCGCGATCGAGGCACTGAAGCTGTTCCTCGGGCAGACGGCGACCCTGACCAAGGAGACCCGCACCACTCCGCCGCTCTACCGGGGCATCGTCCTCAACCGCGTCGCGCGCCCCTTCTCGACCTTCACTCAGGGTGTGTACGAGGCGATCCACGCGCTGTCGCTGCCCGTGGTCGGGGAGATCCCGATGCGTACCGCTGTGACCGAGTCCAAGCACAAGGGGCAGACCATCGCCCAGTACGCGCCCAAGAGCGACGTCGCCGAGATGTTCCGCGACCTTGCGGTGAAGTCCGGTCTCCTGACCGATGTGGAGGTCTCCGCCTGATGGCAAAGAACTTCGACCCCGTCGACACCTCGGGCGTTGACGATCTCCTCGCTGGCCTGAGCAGCCGATTCGACGACAACGCCGCAGATCAAGGGAAGCCTGACGGCACAACGGCACGACGGCGCAACGGCATGACGGCATCGGATGCGAAGGGTGGGCCGAAGGAGGAACAGCCGCCGGCCGCCGCCTCCCGCAGCAAGTACACGCTGCTCCTCGACTCCGCCGATGCTGTCGCTTTCGATGAGATCGCCCTCGGGCTGCGCCGGTACCTGGGCCGTCCCGTCGACAAGTCCGCCATCGTCCGAGCCTTGATTCAGCTTGCCCACAGCCGCGAGGACCTGGCCCACGCTCTCGCCGAACAGATCCGTCCCCGTCCCACTCCCGCCGCCTGACGCGGTCTGGGCAACAGCCCCCGGCCGCCCCGACGTCGCCGTGCCCGGCGGCGGGTCGGGGCGGTTCTTCGTGTCGCGGCTGTGGTGTGGCGCGGGCATACCGTCAGGGTGGAGTAGCGCCAGTTACGCATCATGTATGCGGAAATCGCATTGCGGATGCTAGATTAGGGTCCATGATGAGTACCGAGGAACTACTCAGACTCACTGTGACGGCGCTCATGACCCGGGCGGGAGAGCGCCAGGCGACGCTCGCCGAAGGGATCGGCCTGGCACAGGCGCAGGTCTCGCGGAAGCAGACCGGCAAGGCGCACTGGACCCTGGATGACTGCGACCAACTCGCCGCGCACTACGGCATGTCGGTGCTCGACCTACTCGCCGGCCCCACCCACGCCGTGACGGCACTGCCCGCCGACCGCGGCCCTGCGCAGGCCTCGCTCCCGCTCGCCGCACCGCCCACCGCTCCCGCCCCCAAGCCGGTGTCGGTGCCGCGCAGCGAGGCCCTGAGCGGGCCGTGCGTACTGTGCGGGCAGACGGCCACGGACGCGGTGGAAGGCATCTGGCAGCACCTGACGAGCCAGGAGTGCGCCGAAGCCCTCGACGAGGCCGCCCCGCTCGACGACCACCCGGAAGACGAGGACCAGGAGGAGTACGCGCCCACGGGCCCGGGGGAGCCCGCGACGCCGTACCGCGGCGACCCGCAGCCCGGTCCGGCGGTCGCCGAGGGCTCCTCCCCTGTGCCCGCTCCTGCTGTGGAGGACCCGCGGCCTACAGCGGTCCGGGCGCCTGGGTACGCGTCAGGCACGCTCGTCGACCAGATCCACGCTCGGGTGCGCGATGTCCTGAACGGGGCGCAGGGCGACATCGAGGCGGCACAGGCCGCGCTCATCAAGACCGCGATCCCCGACGTGATGGCGCTTTTCGACCGGTCCCGGGTCGGCGGACGCTACGCGCACTCGAAGTTCCCGCCCACCGATAGCATTCTGCGGAAGAAGTCGCAGAAGGGTGCTGACGAGATCTGGGAGGGCCGCCCGAAGTGGCGGAACAAGACGGTTCTCGACGCGGTGAAAAAGGGTGAACGTATTGGGGTGACCGCCCTCGATATGAACGCGGCCTATCTCGCCGCGTTCAAATGCTGGCTCCCCGTCGGGAAACTCGTGGAAGACACCACGGGTGTCCATGACCCGAAGCGGTCCGGCGTCTACCAGATCACCCCGCCCGCATGGGATCACAAGGACCTGCCCAACCCCCTCGGGGCCCGCAAGGAACCTGGTCCGGTCTGGGTCCCCGACTCCCTGGTCCGGCTGCTGCTCGACTGTGCGGGCCCGAAGTGGAATCTGTGCGACCCGCCCCAGATTCACCGCGCGATGCTCTCCGGCGCCACCGAAAATCTCCTCGAAAAGCTGCGCCGTGCTCTCGCGGAATCCCGCGATACTGCGATCACTGAGAATGATGAAGTCGCCGTGGAGTACGTGAAATCCATGTACTCTAAGTTCGTGTCCACGATCGGCGAGTCCAGCGCGAACACAGATATCCGCCGCCCAGACTGGATGCACATTATTCGGTCAAAGGCGTTCACGAACCTGTGGCGCAAGGCCTACAAAGCCAAGAATGCGGGTCTGACTGTGGTGGAGATTTCCGGTACCGATGAACTGCATGTGGCCGGGGACTGGCGACCGGTTTTCCCTGAGGGCCGTGCGCTGAGCCAGGTGAAGGTCAAGAACCTGTACACGCTCGGGGGTGAACGGTAATGGCGGGATCGCCGGGACTGTGGGCTGAATGGGGCGAATGGCGGAAGTACAACGCCCGCGGACTGAAGGGCGGCCAGGCCCTGATTCTGGAACTGAACCGCATCGTCTACCAGTCCGGCATCGCCTCGCCGATCGGCTCCACGCGCGGGCAGAACGCCCGCCTGCGCTACCTCGACAGCAAGGCCGGCCGCGAGGAGCTGCGCGCGCAGGGCGTCAGCGACCGCGCCATGAAGTCCTGGTTCAAGGGCAAGGCCCGCCCCTCCACAGCAAACCTGGAACGCCTCGACGCCGCGTACTGGGTGCGCCGCCGCGAGAACCTGATCCGCTCCGGCTGGCTCAAGCGCCACCTCGACAACGACGGCCGCGGCCGGAACGTCGAGATCTACCCCGTAGACCAGAGCGCCGTCGTCCGGGGCCGAGAGCGCCCGAACCTCACCGACCGCTCGATCACCGTCCGGTCCGTGTGGGGCGACCTCGTCGACGCCTGGGCCGCCCAGGACGCCGACGCGCTCGACGAGATCTGGGACGACATCATCACCGACCTCGACAGCGACTATGCGGCTTACGCCTACGTGTCTGCTGTCGGCATCAGTGCCTGACCATGCTGTTTGTACTGCTCAAGTGCTTGTTGCCGTCATACCGTCATGCCGTTGCAACGGCATGACGGTATGACGGTATGACGGCAACTGTCCGCCGTCCCGTCCAGGTGAGGAGCGAGGGCGCGCTGGGCTCCGGTGACAGTTTGTATTACCCATTGTTGCATCTCGGATCTTGAACAGTTCCAGGCGTTCAGATGTCTCAAAATATGGGACGGTGCGATGGTGGCCCATCCGGGCGACGCCGTCGTGCCGTCATGCCGTCATGACGGCACGAGGTGGCCGCGGCCGCCTCGTGCTCTGCTGCGCCTTCTTCGTCGGCGGCCGTCGCCGGTGTCGGCTGTGGGTGTGGTCCTGGTGGTGCTTGGCGGCGGCCGCCTGTGCTCCGCAGAGGCCCGAGCGCGGGTGCCGTGCCCCACGGCCGGCCGCGGTGGTCCTCGTGGTGCGCCGTCCTCGTCGAGCCGTCGGCCCCGTGCTGCTTGTCCTCGTCGGGCCGCCGGCGGTCGTCCGGCGGCGGCGGGGCGGCCGCGGGCGGCGGCGTGGTGCTCGTCGAGCGGCGGGTGCGGGTGGTGGGGTGTGGGTCCAGATGGGTCTGCTTGTCGGGGAGTTGGGTCAGGGTGGGTTTGGTGGTGTGGTTTCTGTATGTGGTGTGCGGGGGATTCTGGGTTCCGTAGATCGGTCTGTCGCGCGCTTCTCTATGCGGGTTTCGCATGGAATCGCTGCCCTTTCTGGATTCGGTTTTGCATTTCCGTCGATTCGCCTCATGCTGTGATCCGATCCGGATTTCCATTCCTTGCCTTTCTGTAGTGGTGTAGACCAGTGTTCTGGTCGTGTTCGCGTCGGTTGTGACGGTGTGTGGTTATCATCGGATTCGGGCGAGGTGCTTGACACGGCCCCCCTCGTGGCTGCATTCTGTAGTTGCAAGGGAGCGCGGGAGCGCGACCCGGTGACCGGAGGCCCGCAGGGCCGGAGGGATCAGACACCGGGATTCAGCGGCCGATTAGCCCCTTGAGCAGGGAAAATGCTCCCCGTCAGGGGAGCAGGCGGAAAGGCCGGCCCCACGAGACGGCCGGTAGACCCGGACAGGCCGGGACCGCCCCGCAGTCACCGCAGGTGACTGCCAGCCGGGTTCACTCCCCCCGGCGCCGCGCAGCGGCGCAGTCCCCTTGGGAGTGACGCAGTCACTCCGCGTCATGTCTCCGCAGGAGACATGACGCGGAGTGACTGCGTCACTCCCAAGGGGACTGCGCCGCTGCGCGGCGCCGGGGGAGTGAACCCGGCTGGCAGTCACCTGCGGTGACTGCGGGGCGGTCCCGGCCTGTCCGGGTCTACCGGCCGTCTCGTGGGGCCGGCCTTTCCGCCTGCTCCCCTGACGGGGAGCATTTTCCCTGCTCAAGGGGCTAATCGGCCGCTGAATCCCGGTGTCTGATCCCTCCGGCCCTGCGGGCCTCCGGTCACCGGGTCGCGCTCCCGCGCTCCCTTGCAACTACAGAATGCAGCCACGAGGGGGGCCGTGTCAAGCACCTCGCCCGAATCCGATGATAACCACACACCGTCACAACCGACGCGAACACGACCAGAACACTGGTCTACACCACTACAGAAAGGCAAGGAATGGAAATCCGGATCGGATCACAGCATGAGGCGAATCGACGGAAATGCAAAACCGAATCCAGAAAGGGCAGCGATTCCATGCGAAACCCGCATAGAGAAGCGCGCGACAGACCGATCTACGGAACCCAGAATCCCCCGCACACCACATACAGAAACCACACCACCAAACCCACCCTGACCCAACTCCCCGACAAGCAGACCCATCTGGACCCACACCCCACCACCCGCACCCGCCGCTCGACGAGCACCACGCCGCCGCCCGCGGCCGCCCCGCCGCCGCCGGACGACCGCCGGCGGCCCGACGAGGACAAGCAGCACGGGGCCGACGGCTCGACGAGGACGGCGCACCACGAGGACCACCGCGGCCGGCCGTGGGGCACGGCACCCGCGCTCGGGCCTCTGCGGAGCACAGGCGGCCGCCGCCAAGCACCACCAGGACCACACCCACAGCCGACACCGGCGACGGCCGCCGACGAAGAAGGCGCAGCAGAGCACGAGGCGGCCGCGGCCACCTCGTGCCGTCATGACGGCATGACGGCACGACGGCGTCGCCCGGATGGGCCACCATCGCACCGTCCCATATTTTGAGACATCTGAACGCCTGGAACTGTTCAAGATCCGAGATGCAACAATGGGTAATACAAACTGTCACCGGAGCCCAGCGCGCCCTCGCTCCTCACCTGGACGGGACGGCGGACAGTTGCCGTCATACCGTCATACCGTCATGCCGTTGCAACGGCATGACGGTATGACGGCAACAAGCACTTGAGCAGTACAAACAGCATGGTCAGGCACTGATGCCGACAGCAGACACGTAGGCGTAAGCCGCATAGTCGCTGTCGAGGTCGGTGATGATGTCGTCCCAGATCTCGTCGAGCGCGTCGGCGTCCTGGGCGGCCCAGGCGTCGACGAGGTCGCCCCACACGGACCGGACGGTGATCGAGCGGTCGGTGAGGTTCGGGCGCTCTCGGCCCCGGACGACGGCGCTCTGGTCTACGGGGTAGATCTCGACGTTCCGGCCGCGGCCGTCGTTGTCGAGGTGGCGCTTGAGCCAGCCGGAGCGGATCAGGTTCTCGCGGCGGCGCACCCAGTACGCGGCGTCGAGGCGTTCCAGGTTTGCTGTGGAGGGGCGGGCCTTGCCCTTGAACCAGGACTTCATGGCGCGGTCGCTGACGCCCTGCGCGCGCAGCTCCTCGCGGCCGGCCTTGCTGTCGAGGTAGCGCAGGCGGGCGTTCTGCCCGCGCGTGGAGCCGATCGGCGAGGCGATGCCGGACTGGTAGACGATGCGGTTCAGTTCCAGAATCAGGGCCTGGCCGCCCTTCAGTCCGCGGGCGTTGTACTTCCGCCATTCGCCCCATTCAGCCCACAGTCCCGGCGATCCCGCCATTACCGTTCACCCCCGAGCGTGTACAGGTTCTTGACCTTCACCTGGCTCAGCGCACGGCCCTCAGGGAAAACCGGTCGCCAGTCCCCGGCCACATGCAGTTCATCGGTACCGGAAATCTCCACCACAGTCAGACCCGCATTCTTGGCTTTGTAGGCCTTGCGCCACAGGTTCGTGAACGCCTTTGACCGAATAATGTGCATCCAGTCTGGGCGGCGGATATCTGTGTTCGCGCTGGACTCGCCGATCGTGGACACGAACTTAGAGTACATGGATTTCACGTACTCCACGGCGACTTCATCATTCTCAGTGATCGCAGTATCGCGGGATTCCGCGAGAGCACGGCGCAGCTTTTCGAGGAGATTTTCGGTGGCGCCGGAGAGCATCGCGCGGTGAATCTGGGGCGGGTCGCACAGATTCCACTTCGGGCCCGCACAGTCGAGCAGCAGCCGGACCAGGGAGTCGGGGACCCAGACCGGACCAGGTTCCTTGCGGGCCCCGAGGGGGTTGGGCAGGTCCTTGTGATCCCATGCGGGCGGGGTGATCTGGTAGACGCCGGACCGCTTCGGGTCATGGACACCCGTGGTGTCTTCCACGAGTTTCCCGACGGGGAGCCAGCATTTGAACGCGGCGAGATAGGCCGCGTTCATATCGAGGGCGGTCACCCCAATACGTTCACCCTTTTTCACCGCGTCGAGAACCGTCTTGTTCCGCCACTTCGGGCGGCCCTCCCAGATCTCGTCAGCACCCTTCTGCGACTTCTTCCGCAGAATGCTATCGGTGGGCGGGAACTTCGAGTGCGCGTAGCGTCCGCCGACCCGGGACCGGTCGAAAAGCGCCATCACGTCGGGGATCGCGGTCTTGATGAGCGCGGCCTGTGCCGCCTCGATGTCGCCCTGCGCCCCGTTCAGGACATCGCGCACCCGAGCGTGGATCTGGTCGACGAGCGTGCCTGACGCGTACCCAGGCGCCCGGACCGCTGTAGGCCGCGGGTCCTCCACAGCAGGAGCGGGCACAGGGGAGGAGCCCTCGGCGACCGCCGGACCGGGCTGCGGGTCGCCGCGGTACGGCGTCGCGGGCTCCCCCGGGCCCGTGGGCGCGTACTCCTCCTGGTCCTCGTCTTCCGGGTGGTCGTCGAGCGGGGCGGCCTCGTCGAGGGCTTCGGCGCACTCCTGGCTCGTCAGGTGCTGCCAGATGCCTTCCACCGCGTCCGTGGCCGTCTGCCCGCACAGTACGCACGGCCCGCTCAGGGCCTCGCTGCGCGGCACCGACACCGGCTTGGGGGCGGGAGCGGTGGGCGGTGCGGCGAGCGGGAGCGAGGCCTGCGCAGGGCCGCGGTCGGCGGGCAGTGCCGTCACGGCGTGGGTGGGGCCGGCGAGTAGGTCGAGCACCGACATGCCGTAGTGCGCGGCGAGTTGGTCGCAGTCATCCAGGGTCCAGTGCGCCTTGCCGGTCTGCTTCCGCGAGACCTGCGCCTGTGCCAGGCCGATCCCTTCGGCGAGCGTCGCCTGGCGCTCTCCCGCCCGGGTCATGAGCGCCGTCACAGTGAGTCTGAGTAGTTCCTCGGTACTCATCATGGACCCTAATCTAGCATCCGCAATGCGATTTCCGCATACATGATGCGTAACTGGCGCTACTCCACCCTGACGGTATGCCCGCGCCACACCACAGCCGCGACACGAAGAACCGCCCCGACCCGCCGCCGGGCACGGCGACGTCGGGGCGGCCGGGGGCTGTTGCCCAGACCGCGTCAGGCGGCGGGAGTGGGACGGGGACGGATCTGTTCGGCGAGAGCGTGGGCCAGGTCCTCGCGGCTGTGGGCAAGCTGAATCAAGGCTCGGACGATGGCGGACTTGTCGACGGGACGGCCCAGGTACCGGCGCAGCCCGAGGGCGATCTCATCGAAAGCGACAGCATCGGCGGAGTCGAGGAGCAGCGTGTACTTGCTGCGGGAGGCGGCGGCCGGCGGCTGTTCCTCCTTCGGCCCACCCTTCGCATCCGATGCCGTCATGCCGTTGCGCCGTCGTGCCGTTGTGCCGTCAGGCTTCCCTTGATCTGCGGCGTTGTCGTCGAATCGGCTGCTCAGGCCAGCGAGGAGATCGTCAACGCCCGAGGTGTCGACGGGGTCGAAGTTCTTTGCCATCAGGCGGAGACCTCCACATCGGTCAGGAGACCGGACTTCACCGCAAGGTCGCGGAACATCTCGGCGACGTCGCTCTTGGGCGCGTACTGGGCGATGGTCTGCCCCTTGTGCTTGGACTCGGTCACAGCGGTACGCATCGGGATCTCCCCGACCACGGGCAGCGACAGCGCGTGGATCGCCTCGTACACACCCTGAGTGAAGGTCGAGAAGGGGCGCGCGACGCGGTTGAGGACGATGCCCCGGTAGAGCGGCGGAGTGGTGCGGGTCTCCTTGGTCAGGGTCGCCGTCTGCCCGAGGAACAGCTTCAGTGCCTCGATCGCGAAGGTGTCGACGTCCATCGGCACGAGCGCGTCTTTGGCCCAGACGATGACGTTGTCAGTGTCGATCTCCAGCGCCGGGCGGCAGTCCACGATGATGTGGTCGAAGTCTTCGTCGAAGTGTTCCAGGACCCACTCCAGTCGGTGCTCCTTGGAGCGGGTGCCGTACAGGTGCCGGGCGAGGGTGAACATGTCGAGCGCGCTCGGGATCACCCACAGGTTCTCGCTGTGCTGCCGGATCAGGTTCCGCGCTTCCTCAAGGCCGGTGTCCTTGAGCATGGCCTGAGTGAGCGTCAACTCGTCGGTGGGGTTCAGCCGGCTCATGCCGAGTCCGGTCGTCAGGTTGCCCTGCGGGTCGAGGTCGACCAGGAGGACGCGCTTCCCCGCGGCTGCGAGCGTGCCCCCCAAGTGCATGGTCGTGGTGGTCTTCGCGACGCCGCCCTTCTGGTTCAGCATCGCGGTCCTGGTGGTTGTCATGGCCCGGGACTCTACCGCGTGACGGCACACCGTTACGACGGTGCAACGGCATAACGGTGTGCCGTCACAAAGCAACTGACCTGCCATGATCTAGTGAGAGAACCCCTCATGTGGGTGACAGCACAGTGGCTTGCGGGCTCTCGGGAACGGCGAGAGCATCCGCAGAAAGCCTGGAAACAGGCTTCCACAGACTTCGGTGAGCGCCCCGGTTCGCGTCGCGCGTCCGGGGCCGCGCGTTGCGGCCGACGAGCCGCAACCGCTGCGAACGGGGCCCTCACCGCGTCGTCCGGTGGGGGCCCCGCCTACGGGTTCGCCCTGCTCGATGGGGCGTCACTGCCGCCTTTCCGTGCGTGCCCGGTAGGTCTGCATGGCTGCGGACTGGGCGCACTTCCACGCGGCGCGCATCCGGTTCCCCACCGGGCAGTAGTTCTCTCGCTGGCAGGGAGCACAGCCGTAGAGGTGCCCCATGTAGCGCGCGTACAGCTCGTCCGCACGCGATGCGGCCTGGTCGGTGGCGTTCACGACTCAACCGCCTTCAGCGCCTCGACGGTGGACAGTAGTGCGGTGAGGTGGGCGGGGTCGCACAGGTGCCCGCGGCGCGACGGTGGCACCGCCCAGTACGTGACAGGCGAGACCCTCTTCCCGATCCGCGGCACGGCGAGGTACGTGCCGCTCCGGAGCCGGTCTGCGGGCCCCCGCCATGCGGCGTCGGGGGCCACGAGCACGTAGTAGCAGCCGCTGCCCGTGCGGGTGTCGCAGATGACGGGGCCGTACAGCCAGTCGGCCAGGGCCTGATCCACCACGTCCGCCTGGTCGCTGCCCAGCGCGGCGTGGACGAGCCGGCCGGGGACGCGGATGGCGTCGAAGCGCTCGCCGAGCGGCAGGAGCGCGACTCCATGGTCAGCCCACTCCGATACAGCCTGACGCGCTACGGGGTGGGCGTGTGCGAACCAGTCGGCGATAGCGCCGTGGTCGGGGCTCTGCTCCCGTGCGCTGCTTTCCGGGCCCGGCAGGGGGACCTTACTCTCGGCCATGTCGACTCCTTGTGGTCGGCCATGCCCCCGGGCCGTAACGGCGGTCGCGGGGGTCCGTACATCTGAGTCAACTCCTCCGAGCACCCGTCGACTTGCACAGGTTTTGCACAGAGCCGCTGCGGGCACCCGTCCGGCCTGTGAGCATGGACGGAACGGCTATGTGGCTCCCAGAAAGACTTGATTGCCATGGGCACTACGACGGATCCGGCACCGGGCGCGAACGTCGCCCTGCTCCGCACGACGCGCGGCTGGTCTCAGGCCCGGCTCGCCCGCGAAGCGCACGTCTCCCACTCCCTGCTGAGCAAGGTCGAGGTGGGGGACCGTCCGCTCACCCCGGCCGTGGCGGCCGCGCTGGGCCGGGCGCTGGGCCTGAGCATGGCGGAGGTACAGGGACAGGCGTCCGTCGCCGCTGACGACGAACCCCTGCTGTCCGAACTGCGGTCGGCGATGCGGGACTACGACCTACCCCAGGGCCAGGCCGTGCCCGAGGGCCGCATCAGGGCCGACCTGGAGACGGCCGACCGGCGTCGCGATGCGGTCGACGTCGCCGCCCTGCTCCGGATGCTGCCCGCACTGCTGCGGGACGCCACCACGTACGCGCACACGCAGAACACGGCCGAGTCGTGGTCGGCGCTCGCCGACACCTACAGCACGGTGTACTGGCTCGCCGCCCGGCACCGCTGGATGGACTTGGCCGAACTCGCCGTGACGCGCCAGCGGTGGGCCATCGAGCAGCAGCCCAACCCGATCGGCGAGGCCTTCGCCGATCGCGACCGGGCAGGCACTTACCTGAACTTCGGCGACGTCGAGCGCGGCCTGGACGTCGTCGACCGCGCGATCGTGACCGTGCAGTCCACCCCGCTCTCGACCACCGACCGCGACCTGGCCGTGGGCATCCTGAACCTTCGCGGCATGACCCTCGCGGGCCGACTCACCGACAAGCGGCAGGGTCTGCGGGAGGCTGAACGACACATCCGCTCCGCGTGGAACGCGGCCGGCGCCTTCAGCCACGACGTCGATGCACACGGGCTCACCTTCGGACCGCAGAACTGTTTCACGCACGTCCTGGCGACCCGCGTGGACCTCGGCCGGACGCGGGACGCACTCGCGCTCACCGACGACCTGGACGCGGCCGTCGCAGGGCTTCCACCGACCCGGGTCGCACCCACCAAGATCAACTATGCGCGCGCTCAACTCGCCGTCGGCGACCGCGACGGCGCACTGGAAAGCCTGGGCGCAGCGTTCGACGCGGCGCCGCAGATGGCCCGCATCCACCCCATGGGGCGCGAAGTCCTGCGTGTCCTCGTGTCGCTGCACCGACGCTCAAACCCTCAGTTGCTGCGGCTCGCTCGGCTCTCCGGCGTCAGCCCCTGACAGCCCTCAGTACCGAGCCACCGTCACAACGGCACGACGTCATACCGTCATGCCGTTGTGACGGCATCGATCACTTGACCTGCTATTTCACCGGGTCAGGTCAACAGCCCATGGAGGACAGCCGCGCCAGGTGACCTTGGAAGGCCAGTTCTACGATCCGGCCGCTGGCTCCGTTCCTGTTCTTCGCCACGATGGCCTCGACCGTGCCCGACGTGGGGCCGGTGTCGGTGCCGTCCTCGGCGAGTTCCCGGTGGAGCAGCACGATGATGTTGGAGTCCTGCTCGATGGCGCTGGACTCCTTGAAGTCCGAGACGAGCGGGCGGCGGCCGACGGCGCCGCGGTTGAACTGGGCGAGGGCGACGACGGGCACCTGGAACTCCACAGCGAGGAGCTTGAGGCCGCGGCTGATGTCGGCGACTTCCTGCGCACGGTTGGAGTTCTTGTTGGTGCCCTCGGGAGTCATGAGTTGCAGGTAGTCGGCGACGACGATCGCGGGGGCGTGGCCGCGTGCGGTCATCCAGCGCATCCGTGCGCGGATCTTCGACAGCGAGAGGTTCGCGCTGTCGTCCAGGACGAAGTGGTGGGCGGTGGCGAGGCGTTCGCTGATTTTGCGGATGCGCTCCCAGTCCCGGTCGGTGACCTTGCGTCGGACGAGGCTGTCGAGGTTGACCCCGGCTTCGGCAGCGGTGAGCCGGGCCATCAGCTCACTGCCGCTCATTTCCATGCTGGCGACCATCGCAGGCTTGCCGTGCTTGAGCGCGGCGTGAGCGACGAGGTTCATGCCGAACAGCGACTTGCCGCCTGCCGTCGCGGCGCCCACGGTGACCAACTGGCCGGGCTTGAGTTGGATCACGTCGTTCAGGTCGGGCCACGGGGTGTCGAGCGCGTTGGGGTCGGCGCCGTCCTGGAGCTCGTCGACGAAGCCCTGCCAGCGGTCGGCGACCGACAGCGGCGGCGCGGCCTCGACGGTGCCGGTCGCGGCCGCTTGCACCTGGGCCATGGCGTCCTGAACGATCTGGTCGGCGTCCTCGGTCTGCGCGTACGCCTGCGCCACCATGCGGGTACCGGCCTCGATGACCTGCCGCAGCGCGGCGCGCCCGCGGACAATTTCGGCATAGTATGCGCCGTTCGCCGCCGTAGGCACCGTCTGCACCAGAGTGTGCAGATACGAGGCGCCCCCGACCTTGGTGAGCTCACCGCGTTTGGTGAGCTCGGCGGCAACCGTGATCGGGTCGATTCGCGGCTTGCCGATGCTGGTGGCGTACATGTCGAGGATGGCCCGGTAGATCGTTTCGTGCGCGGGGCGGTAGAAGTCCTCCGGGCCGCGCAGGATCGAGGAGACCTCGTCGACGACCTGCGTAGCCGTGGCGGGGGAGGGCACCAGCATTGCGCCGAGGACGGCTTGTTCGGCTCCGGTGTCGTTCGGCGGGACCCGGTTGAACCCGGCGTCGTCGGTCTCTGCGGTGTCGGGAAGTTCTGCGATGCTCACGCGTAGAGCTCCTGTTCGGGGAGTTTCGAGCGGCGGCCGGACCCTGGCGAGGATTCCCGGCCGCCGCCGTCATGTTCAGAGGGCCCACAGAGGGGCCTGAGCGCCCCCGAGCGCGCCGACGAGGGGCCCTCGGGCCTTCCGGACATCCGGTGATCGCTTGGGCCGCCACAGGGCCGTCTGCGATCTCCGGATCAGGTTCCGGCGGCTGCGGACTTCCGGACCTTGCCGGGGTGGCAATCGGCGCATGGCGCAGTGGTGCGCCACCCCTCCTCGTTCTCCGTGGTCTTCATCCGGGTGAGCTCGTCACAGTCCAGATCACCACAGTGCGGCGGCAACTCGGCGCCGGACTGCCGGAGTTGCCGGACCTGGCCGGGCACGGTGGCGGTGGCGGCCGCGCGATGGCGGCGGACCAGGTTCTCAATCCGCGTCTTGAGCGCGCCCTGCGGGTTGTTCGGCCGCTGGCCCTTGGTCAGTTCAGCGACCAGGGCGTCATCGAGCTTCCACCCCTGGGCCGTGGTGCTGTCCACGAGCAGTGGGGCGTATCGCTTCGCCGTCGGACGGCCGACCGCGAACGGCGCGGGCAGCTCCTGAAGGAACTCCTCCGCGTCCGCGATAGCCCCTGCGTCGAACTCGGCTTCCGCCGCCTCCCCCCGCGAAGCGGGGTCGCTGTGACCCTCGGTGCCGGTGAGGGGGTTGGGGGAGGTGGTATCCACCACCTCCGGGGGGGGTGTGGGGGGGAACCGCCATTGGAGGCACATGGTGCGACCTGCGGGTTTGCCGCATCCACCATGTGTGGCGGTTCACCATGTGTGGTGATTGGAGGCACATGGTGCGACCTGCGGGTTTCCCTTTTACCCCCATTCCATGTGCCTTCATTGGAGGCACATGGCGCGACCTGCGTGTTTACCTGCTCGGCAGAGACGACCTCGATCCGCTCCTGGGGAGGCTTCGGACGCTTCGAGATCTCGTAACGCATCCCGACCATCCGGCCGCCCTCGCCCTTGATCCGGTACGCGCGGATGTATCCGGCCTTGCGGATCAGAGCGAGCTCACGCCGTACGGCGTCCTCGCCGAGCGGCTTGCCGTTCGCGGACTTCCAGCCCATCGCGCGGAACCAGCCCACCAGTTCGGCGACGTCGAAGTCCTCGCCGGGCGGCATGAACCACAGGGCCTGTACCACGGCGATCGTCAGCGGCTGCCAGCCGTGCCCGAAGAACGTTTCCTCGGTGATCGTCACACTCGGCTCGGGCTCGATCGCCCGAACCCACGTCTCGCTCATCTGCTGCGGTCTCGTCATCGGTCCACCTCGGGAGCGGAACGGACGGCGTCCGATGAGTGCGGCACGGCTGTCTCGGGCCCCTCGATGGCCCGACTGAATGTGGGTGCGGGGGCATTCTGTAGCACCTGTTGCGGCCTCTCGTAGCCGCTGACCGGGTGTGAAAGGCCGAGACTCGGATCGAAATCCGTCCTCGCCTGCTCTACACTCGGCAGCGTGTGGGCCCCCCGGGGCTGGGTTCAAGTAGGTGTTGACGCACCTGCTCCAGCCGGAACCGGGGGGTTCGGTTTTTCTAGATCACGTATTACTGGGAGTCAGCGTACTCCCCTTGTGACTCTCCGTGCGTTCCCGCAGTGACCTGCGGGTTCTCTCCATGCATAGGGGGCATGCGCTCTTCACCTCGTCAGTGGTCAGGAGTGTTGAGGTTCCGCAGGTGGGCGCGAAAGTCCACTGCGTCGGGGACCTTGGCGTAGTTGGTCTTGAGGATCTGGCCGAGGTCGCTGGCGACCATGGTCAGGCTGGGGAGGGACTGGCGTTCGCCGCCGAGGGCGCGTTCGCCGTAGGACAGGGCGGAGTCGAGGTCTCCGCTGCGGGCTGCTGCGACGGCGAGCGTGATGCGGGCCTCTGCGATCCGCATGGGCGCGCGCTCCGTGCCGTCGAAGTCGGTGCTCGCCCGGATGACCTCACCCGCAAGCTGCTCGGCGAGTTGGTCTTCACCGACCTTGCGGTAGCAGTCCATGCGGTAGAAGTCGTACTTCGCGGGGTCGACGACGAAGTGGTCCTCGATGTTGTCCGGGTAGGGCAGGGCTTCGAGGACCTGGCGGCCCTTGTCGAGCGCGATTTCCGTCTGCTGCCGATCGCCCAGCCGCGCCCATGCCTTGGCCTCTTGGGCGAAGAGCTGGGCTGCCACCGACTCGTTCGGGGCGAGCGCGACTCCTTCGCGGGCGGCCTGGATGACGCCGCGGTAGTCGCCGCGCGTCAGCGAGAACCAGCACCGCATCTCATGGCCCCACCCGATCACGCCGAGGTGGCCGGCCTCGTCCCCGAGGGAGAGCGCGGCGCGACGGGTCGCTTCGGCCTGGCGGGGATCGCCCGAGTCGTACTCGACACAGCCGACCAGGAGCGCCAACTTCCCGGCGAGCGCGTACAGGTCGCGCATCTGGGACAGGCTCACCCGCCGGTCGAGCATCGCCACAACCCGGCTCATCCACGCCCGCCCCTCCGTGAGGAGCTGCGCCGTGGGCAGGTAGGCGTACTCGGAGCAGAGCCGGTCCACGGTGATCCGCAGCGCGTCCAGGGTGGCCTGGTCGACGTCTGAGGCCCTCATGCGGGCCACGATCTCCACTGTGTCCACGCCGCCCACGACCTGAAGTTGAGAGCGGGGCTCGCGGCCGGTCGGCGGGAAAAAGGCGTTCGTGGTCGTCCCGAAGGTGGCCGCGATCTCGATCTTGTACTTCTCCGGGAACTTCTCTCCGGCCTCCCAGCGCTTCCACTGCCGCAGCATGCTCTGCTCGTCCGGCCCTCCAGGGTCGTACGGGAGCCGGGCCATCAGGGAGCGGACCGCCGTGATCTGAGACCACTGGCGGGCAAGCCGTTCCTCGCGCATCCGACGTGCCCAGGTGGGCCGGTCGTCCATGGTGATCACCTCCGGAAACTGGGGCCGAGTGTGACAGCGAGAGCGCTCCGCGGCAGGTGACACCCATGGGTGACCTTCAAAGGTCCCCTTGAAGAGTCACTGTCAAGATCACCCCTCCGGTTGTCAGGTTGGTTGCCCAACCGGCAGACGGAACGGGGTGGCTTGCGTGGCTGTCACGGGCAGGTCGGAGCGTGGGGGTCAGCGGCTCTTTCGCGTGGTGCGTACTTCAAGGCCAGCCTCTTCGAGCCAGCCGTACAAGGTCTTGGAGCTGACCCCGGCGAGTTCCCGGATACGACTCCGCTGCGCGCCGACGCGTGCCGCCTCGACAGCCGCCGCCCGCAGCGGGCCGTTCAGTTGCTCGGCCTCGGCGAGCAGCCCTGTGCGGCGTGTGCCGATCTCGGCTACCTGTCTCAGCGCAGCGGCGCGCTGCTCCTCCGGAAGCTCAACCATACGGAGACGATACCAGGAGGCAGACCCTGGGTCCTCTGGTTGTTTCCAGGAAATAAATCTGGCACCATGGAAACAGATGGTCGGTTGGCTGACTAGCCAGCAAGCCAGCTAACCCGCAGGTCAAAGCGCCCTGATGGCAGCGCGTCATGGCGGCCCGGACGGAGTGTTCGTTCCTTCTCAACTCCACATGGACACCCGGAGCCACGACTCGTCGGCACCTCCGAGCAAGAGATCTGCGGAGAGGTGCCACCACGGCGAGTCCTCTGGCCACCCGGGATCAGGCAACAGCGACAAGCCGTAGGCCCTGCCTGTGCGTGGCAGCACGCACCTTCTCCCATGCCCCCTTTCGGGTGGACAGGGACCGATGCGCACAGGTGAGACAAGGGCGAAGATCGCGGGCCCCGTAGGCAGCAGTCGACCGGTTCGAGTCCGGTCCGGGGCACCCCCTTTTGCGGCTGACCAGCCGCCGCAGTCGCCGCCAACTCCGTGGTGCACGGCAGGTTGGCGGCGGCCGCGGCTGCTCGTCCGAGCAGCGACAAGGCGGCGGCCCCGGAGGTGATAGCTCCGGGGCCGCCTGTACAGGAACTGACTAGGAGTCCCTGTGATCGACAGCATGACACGCGCCGTAGAGCGCGACGAGACCGACGTCCAGGAGCTGCACGAGCTTCTGCTCGGCATGGTCGCCGACGGCGATGGGCGCGCGGCGACCGCGGGCCGCCGCGCGCGCCGGACGTTGCAGGAGATGGTGCCAGGCCACGTGCGACAGCCCGTGCTCATCCTGCACCGCCCGCTGATGACGGGCAGTCAGCAGCCCCGCAGGCCCCGGCAGGGAGCAGACGACGTCTGCCCACTGTGCGAGTTCTGGCGCTGCCGCTGCGACGAGATCTTTTCCGCCGCCCCGGCCGCCCCGGCGGCGCCGGTCCGCGCGTCCGGTGACGGCCAGTGCAGCACGTGCGGCATGTGGTTCCAGGGCTGGAACGGGGGCGTCTGCGACGCCTGCCGCGCAATCTGCCGGTGAGAGCGCGCCTCATACGGGCGGCGCGGGCAGCGCAGCACCGTGCCGCCCGCGCCGCCCACGTCTTCGGACCCGACCACCCCCGTGCCCGGCTTCTCCTGGCGGCCGCCGCTGTGGCGGCGGCCGCGGCGTGGGAGGCCGGCCACTGGGTGGTCGACGTCCACCCCGCCCACCCGCACACCCGAAAGCGCGGTGCGCACCGACACCACCGACACGACGACAGCCTTGGGGAGGAGAGCCCCCGGGGCTGTCCACCAGGACCTGAGTGGAGGACCTGATGGAGATCAGCATGGCACGCACCCCGAACGAGCCCATGGCGGATGAGGACGAGCCGCGGTTCGACGTCCCGGACGTCCAGATCATCGGCACCGTCTACAAGATGTCCTTGCAGACCGACCGGAGGGGCGCGGTCCTCGTCGCGTACTCCCAGGACGGCGACAACGGGCGCATCGGTCGCAGCTTCATTCGGTTCGACGAGGCGGGGCTCGACTACCTCCGGTCCCGCCTCGTCGACGGCGACGGCGACGGCCTGTGAGGTTCTACGACCCGGACGGGACCGAGTACGGCATCCCGACCTACCCGAAGCGGCTCGCGCCGGACGGCTTGGCCGCGCCGGTGCGGCCGATGACGCCGGGACGGTGGCGCGCCGTGCACGCCATGATGCGTGCGCGCCGCACCTGTCCGGACTGCCAGGTCACCTTCAACCACGTGATCCCGACGTCCCTGGGCTGCTGCCCGGGGTGCGCCGACTCCCCCGTAGCCCTCGCGGCCTGAAGGAGAAGCATGTTCAAGAGCAAGGGAGAACCCCGTTCCTGGTCTCCAGAGCCCGGGGCCTGGTCCCTGCGGACGCTGGTCCTCGGCGTCCTCGGCACGATCACCGTGGGCGTGGCGGTGCTGTCCATCGCCGTCAGCTACCAGATCCTGACCCCGCGCTTCGGGGTGTGGGCCTGGCCGACCGTCGGGGCGCTCGACGCGCTGTGGGTGGTGCTCCAGGCGACCGAGATCCTGGCGGCCAACAATGTTCGGCGCGCTCGGCGTGTCCAGTGGGCGGGCCTCGCGCTGACGGCGGTGATCGCGGCGATCCCCACCGCGGATCTGGTCCTGAACCGCACCAGCGGCGACTTCGACCTGGCCGTCATCATCGCGCCGTTTGCGATCGTGGCGACCAAGACGGCGTGGTGGCTCGTGCTGCCCTCGCTCGGCCGGAAGGTCTCGCCTGCGACGCTCAAGGCCATCGCGGCACGCCGTCAGGAAGTCGCTGACCGGCTGGAGCAGATGGAGGCCGACGCCGCGCACCGCATCGAGCTGTTGCGGGTCGCGGAAGCGCTCGAACGGCAGGTGGGCGAGGCGGAGACCGACTACCGCAAGGCGACGCTCAAGGCAGAACAGCGCAGGACGGAGCAGCTGCACAAGCAGGCGCTGGACACCGCGAAGGCGATCGAGGAGAAGCGGCTTCCTGATGCGGTCGCGTACATCGCGCTGCCGGAGCTGGAGGGGTGGGCGCCGACCGCGCTCGCCCTGCCCGTCGCGGACCGTCACGCCCTCGGCACGCAGGTGGGCGCTCTGATGGGACCGCAGACCGGCACGTCTCGCGGCACGGCCGTCACGCTCGCCGACCTCGCGGAGGTCAGGGGCGTGCCGACCCCGGAGCCGGGCGCGCCGCTGACGGACGCTCAGCTCGGGGTCGTGCTGCGGCACCTGCGCTACTCCGAGGACCCGCCCCGCTCCTACCGCCAGGCCGTCAAGCTGTTTCGCCGTTCCGGCTTTGTCGGGGCTGAGGACCGCGTGCGCCGTGTGTGGAGCACAGAGGTCCTGACCGAGTCGGACGAGACCGAAGAGGAGACCGAAGAGGAGACCGACCTCGTCTGACCGGCCGCCAGGGAGACGGCGGAGAAGGCCCGCTGACGGGCACTAGTCCGGCACCACCGATGCAGCCCACCCAGCAACGCCTGGGTGGGCTGTGTCGCGACTGCCGGAAGTCGTTGCAGTCGAGCAGTGCAGAACCGGCGAGTGAACGGCGAGCGAGCCCCGCGCCCGCAGACCCGCAGAGCAGACCCGGGACTGAACTGTGAAAACCAGAACTATTCGAACCATCAAGCGAGTTACTCTGTGCAAACTCTTGATCGCTCACAGGCAAGAAGGAGGGGGAGTGGGGAAGAGGAGACACGAACGGGACGAACGGTACGAGCGCGGCGAGGACACCTACGGCCAGATGGCGGGCGCGATCGGCGTTCTGGTCATCAGCTTCGGGGGCCTGGCCGCCATCAAGGACAAGTTGGGCCTGTCGTGGCCTGCCACGGTGCTGCTCACCGCGGGAGTGCTGGTCGCGCTCGGGTACGGCGCCTGGTGGCTCAAGACTCGCATTCAGCGCGCATGGGCCAGCAAGGGCCAGGAGGGAGCCACCAAGACCGTCCTGGCGCAGGAGGCAGGCGCTGAGGATGAGGGGCCTGCCCGGGACGAAGGCCTGACCAAGGCTCTCGTAGCGAGCGGCGCCATCGCGAAGGACCAGTTCGTTCGCGCGGACGAGTCCGTCGTGACACCGCTGCCCCACGGACTCGGCACCCGGCACGAGTTCAAGGTCCCCCTCGGCCGTACCTACAAGCACGTGGCCACCAAGGCCGGTGAAGTCGCCGGTGCCCTGGGCGCAACCCGGCTGCGGATGCAGGTCGAGCGCGGTGAACTCAGCGAACGCGACGTCGACATGACCGTGCTGACAAGGCCGCCGTTCACCGAGCCGTTCGCCCCGCCGACCAGGGAAATGATTCTCGCGCACGAGGGAATTCCGTTCTCGCACAGCATGACCGGTGAACTCGTCGGCATCGACGATTTCACCAAGGGCGCACTCTTCGTAGCGGGTATGACGCAGACCGGTAAATCGACCCTGACCATCGCTCTCATCACCTGCGCCTATATCGCGTACGGTCCTGAACTCGATGTGTACCTCATCGAAGGAAAGCCGGGCGCTCTGGTCCGGTTCGAGAAGGTGGCTGTGCGCTATGAAGCGTCCAGCAAGACATCTGTGTTCGACTCGATGGTCTGCGAACTCCTCAAGAAGCAGCAAGAGCGCTACGAAATGGACAACGCGGCTATGCGGGAACGCAAGCCCAAGCCTCGTCACCGGCAGACGCTTTTCATCGCGGACGAGGTGGCGGACTACTACGTCAGCGATGGAAGCGCCGAGTCGAAGAAGGAGCGGGCGCGGCTCGTGAAGAACTCTTCAGAGCTTGTCCGCAAGGGCCTCGAATGCGGCATCACCGTCATCATGATGACGCAGCGCCCATCCGACAGGGCTGTCCCCGTCGAAGTGCGTGATCAATTTAAGAGGCGAATCTGCCTCTACGTCTCCGGTAAGGGGAGCGCGGAGGTTGCGCTCGGTTCGGACTATTTCAAGACCGAATCCCCGATTCACCCCGCGCTGATGGACGCGAGTATCCAAGGCCAAGGTGTCTACTTCGACGGTGTCTCGTCGAAGCTCATTCGAGGAATCCGCTTCGATGATGAGTTCATCTTCGGGGTGGTCGACGATGTGTATGAGCGACGCCATAAGGTGCTCAAAACGGCGCTGGAGGAGACGCCGGATACGCCGCTCGTGAAGGCGATCGATGTGATGCAGAAAAACGGTGCCGCGTTCATGTCTGCCGCTGAACTCGCTCCGTTCCTCGGCGTCGTGGAGACGAATGCAACGCAGCGGGGAAAGGCCGTTTCCGCGCTTCTGGGGATCAAGCCTGCACCGAACAAAGAGGGCACCAGGCGCGGGTACGACCTCGCACGGCTGGTCGCCGCCGCACAGGCCAACGCCTGACCTCAGCATCCGTCAGAACATCCGTCAGGGCATCCGTCGGTGATCCGTCGGCCTGACAGATCCATCCGTCGGCCTGACAGATCCCCGACGGATCCCCGACGGAACCGTCTGACGGATCTGACCAGCGAAAACACTGAGAACACAGGGAGGGGGAAGTTCGTTGAGATCTGGCGTCGTAGCAGCCGTGGGCGTGGGGTCAACCGTGGTCGTCATCGCGGCCGCGCTCATCCAGGCCGCCGGTGACACGCCCGCGGGCAAGGCGATGGGGGCGATGGGCTTGTCCGTGGCCGTGCCCGACAAGTACAAAGACCTGGTGCAGGAGGCAGGAAACACCTGCCCTGAAATCAGCCCAAATCTGCTCGCTGGGCTCCTCACACAAGAATCTGGTTTCAATCCCAAAGCGAAAAGTCCGGCAGGGGCTCAGGGGATCGCGCAGTTCATTCCGTCCACCTGGGAAAAGGATGCTGTCGACGGCGACGGCGACGGCGACCGTGATGTCTGGGACCCCAAGGACGCGATTCCCTCGGCAGGCGTACATCTCTGCAAAATCGCGAAGGAAGTCAAAGACGTCCCGGGCAGCAAGCAGAACAACATACTCGCTGCCTACAACGCGGGAAGCGGGGCCGTCGTGCACTACGGGGGCGTCCCCCCGTACAGGGAAACCCAGAACTACGTCAAATCCATCGGCTCACTCGTTGGAAAGATGTCGTCCGGCGGGAAAAAGGCAACCACCACGCAGGCTGTCACCGCCGTGAATGCGGCGAATGACATGGTCGGCAAACCGTATTCATGGGGCGGCGGAGACGCGAACGGACCGAGCACGGGAACGTGCTGCTCCCCCCGCGGCCGCTCCGGAAAGGGAATAAAGGGTTTCGACTGCTCCGGTCTCACGCTCTACGCCTACGCGCAGGCCGGTATCACCCTGCCCCGCACGGCATCACAGCAATACGCCGCATCCGAGCCGGTAAAGGCTGGACAGATGCGTGTCGGCGATCTCATTTTCTACGGAAAATCCGCCGAGAGCCTCCACCACGTCGGCATCTATGTCGGCGGTGGGCACATGATCGATGCGCCCCGGCCGGGCACGAAGGTCCGCTACTCGGCCATCGACTCGATGCCGGACAAATTCGGTGTCGCACGTCCCGTACCCAACGCGAACAAGGAGATCTGAAATGGCGAAGTTCACCACCATCCTGGCCAAGCCGCAGGACCTGTCCACCGGATTTTCCGACTTCTTCGACACCATCGGTCTCACCGGTGGCGGCCTCGTCACCAAGGGAAGCGCTGCCGTGATCGCCGTGATCGCCGTGATTATGCTCTTCTCGCTTCCCAACGACCCCAAGCGCGCCCTGCGGAAGGGCAGCATGGCCGTCGGCACGCTGTTCGTCGCCCTGGTCCTCGCGCTCTACGGTGACGCCCTTTTCTCGACCATCACCAACGGCAAGCAGAGCTGATCTGCCATGACATTTATGGCAGACAAGGACCCCTGCGGCCTGCTGCGTGGCCCTGCGGTCGAATTCTGCCGCGAGGGCGAACGGGAGAAGGACGGCGGAGGAGGCGGAGGAGGCGGAGGAGGCGGGGGCGGCGGCGGTGGGCTCACTGACGGCGCCTCAGATCACGTCACAGACCTCGCCAACACCCTGATCAAGACGATCAAGGGGCTCATCGCGCCGAAGGACGCCTGGGCGCCGCAGGAGCCCGACAATGCGGTCTACCAGTCGTTTCTGTGGCTCGGGCAGCACTTGGCCGTGTCGATCTTCTTCTGCGTGGTCGTCGTGTGCGGTCTGACCGCATGGCAGGGCGCGCCCCGCCTCAGGCAGATGGGCGCGTCGACGGGATGGACGCTCGCGGCTGTCGCCGGTATGGCGTCCGTCCCGGGGGCGGTGGCACTGCTTAACACGGCCCTGTCGGAGGCGTTCACGAAGGCGTTTGACAGCAACGAGTCGACCCTGTTCGGCGCCATCAAGGAGGACTTGGACAAAGGGGCGGACGCGGGCAACCCGCTGGGGATCCTGATCATCACTGCGGCCCTGGTCGTCGCGCTCGCGTTCGCGGCGCTGGTGTTCCTCACCCGGAACCTCGGGATCCTGGTGTTCGTGTGCATGGCGCCCCTGGTGCTGGCCTCCCTGGCCCGTGGCGGCGACATGGGTGCGGTCAAGGCCTGGGCGACGCGGCTCCTCGGGTTGATGTTCGCCCCGTTCGCCCTGCTCCTGCTCTCACCGTTCGTCGAGTTCACCAAGGGCTCGCTCGTGGTGGATGCGGTGTTGCTGGTCGCCGCGGATGTCCTGATGCTCAGGATGATTTTCCACGGGGTGCCGTACGTCGGGCCCCGCATGGCGCGTGCGGCCCGCTCGATGGTCGAGGGCCGCGTCTCCAGCCCGCTCGCGCAGCGTGCGATGCGTGCGGGTGTGCCGGACTTCTACGAGCAGGAGAACACCCCGCGCGGCCCGCGCACCGTCATGACGCCGGGGCGTGCCATGGCGCAGGACGGCGACGCCCTGGCGAGCGCGTACGGGCTCAAGACCCGCAAACGCCCGGGTCGGATGACGACCGATTCGGTCGTCGCCCAGGTTCGGTTCGACGCGCAGCGCCAGGAGCGCGTCATGCGCGAGCGCAGGGAGGCCCGCGCGGAGCACGCGCCGTCCCGGACCAGGGCCGCGTCCGGCAGCTCCGGGGCAAGCCCGGCTGCTCCGCCCCGACCGACGCCCACGCCACCGGCATCCGGCTCCGGCTCGCCTTCGGGCGGGTCGGGCACCCCATAGAAGAAGGAGGAAGACGTTGCACTCCCTGACCCCCGGCTATCGCGTCCCTGCCATCCAGCGCGGGCTGAGCCCTCTGGAGACCCTGCTGACGAAGGTCAACGCCGGGGCAGGGGGCGCCGTTATGGCATCGGCGATGGTCGAAACGCCCCCGATCTGGGCGTTCGGCGTGGTCGCCCTGAACGCTGCACTGCTCAATGTCACGGCCGGGCACCGCTCGATCGCCCGATGGGCGGCGGTCGGTGTCCGGCACTGGCACGAGCGGCGCGCCACGCCCCGTCTGGGCACCTCCGCAGGCGAGACCCGCACGTGGACCCTGTACCCGTACCACGGCACCATGCAGGACCCCTACGACCGGGCCGGTTTCCACGCCGCGTTCTCCCGCGCGCTCACCTACATCGGCAACCAGACCCGCAGCGCAGGCATCCAGCTCCACGTCACCCACCACGCGCAGGCCGACGCCGACGCCACCACCCACGACCAGACGATCTCCGTCCACATCCCCAGGAACCTGATCAGCCGCCCGGAGCGTGTCCTGAACACCATCGAGCGGGAGTTGGCCGCCCTCGGCGCGCTGCGCCCGCACACACCCGAGCCGGTACCGGCCGTCAGCGACCGCGCGGGCGACTGGGTCGCCCTTGAGGACGGCCGGTACGCGGCCACGGCCCGGATCACGGGCTGGCCGGCCACGACGGACGACGACCTGATGGCCAATCTGCTGTTGGACCAGGACCGCCCGCTCAAGGACCGCCAGATCAAAAACCGCTCGCTGTCGGTGCTCTACCGGCCCCTGCCCGTGGCGCAGGCCCGCCGCTCCGCGCGGTGGACGACCGCGGCGGGCGAAGCCTTCACCACCGACAAGGTCAAGAAGGACGAGAACGCGATGTCCAGCGGCACCATGCACGACGCGCTCGTCCACGGCGCCACCCTCGTTGACATCGACGCCTACCTGACCGTGTGGGGGGAGAGCCCCGAGGACGTGACCCAGGCCCGCTGGAAGGCCCAACTCGACGCCGACGAACGGCGCCTGCGCCTCGACTGGCTCATCGGCCAGCAGCACCGCGCCCACGTGATGACCACCGCGCACGGCGCACCCACCCGAAAGGGAGCGATCCTGTGATCCGCCTGCCCTCCAACCACGCCGCGATCACCACCCCGCTCGTCGCCTCGAACACTGAGTTCCCCGGCATCGCGATCGGCCGTTCCACCTCTGACGGCCGGCCGTTCCACCTCTCACCGGTCCTGGTCGACTCCGAGATCCTGCCGTCCACGAACTCGCTCGCCATGGGCGGGCTCGGCTCGGGAAAGTCCACCACAGCGAAGATCCGCGCGCGCCGCGAGATCCGTGCGCGTCGCGAGATCCTCGAACACGGTCATCAGTACGTCGTTCTCGACAGCCACGGAGAACAACAGCAGAACCAGGCCGAAGAGGGAGAGTGGGCGCGCCTGACGCGCTCGGTCGACGGCAGAGTGATTGAGGCGGGTGAATTCGCACTCAACCCGTGCAGCACCCTGTTTACCCCAGAGGTCCGCGAGGAACTGATCCGCTCGCTGATCGTCGCAGTCGATGCCAAGGCCCTCGATTCTGAGGCCGCCCACGCACTTCAGCACGCACTCAACAGCCCCAGAACCTCTGAGTTGAGCGGCCTGATCGACGCGCTCAGGCACCCCGAGGCCGGGCTGTACTCAGCATCGGAGCTGGCCAAATGGG
>NZ_CP128849.1 GCF_030388665.1 Streptomyces flavofungini
CATCGCTGCGCGATGTGCAAGCGGGGCGGTCGCTGCGCTCCCTTGGGCCCCCGCGATGCGGGGGCGGTCCCCTCCGCTGCGCTCCAGGGACCGGTGGGGGCCGGCCGCTGCGCGCCCGGTAGGCCGCGCGGTGCGCGGCCGAGTTGGCGAGGGAGTGCCGGGCGCGGGTTGGTGGGGTTTTGGTGCGGGAGTTGGGGAGTGCTTCGCACTCCCCCGCCTGACGGTCCTTCCGGCTGCGCCTCCAGAACCTGAAAGCCCGTTACACGGGCCAGGCTGACTGGGAGGGGGTGGGGGTCGCTCGTTCGTGCGGGTTCCAGTGTAACGGGTACATCAGACTGATGCAGCATGTACCGTTGGCAGAAATGAGGGACATCCTCAATGCTTCGAAAGGTAGGAATTGCGAATGGTGACAAACGAGAACGGGGAGCCTGTCGGCCTGACCCGCTACCGGGTCGTGGCGCAGCGGACCGCCCCGGGGCATGAGGGAGCCGCCACGCTCACCCACTTCGCGTTCGCGCGGTCGGTGGAGGAGGCCGTGGCGAAGGTGCGCCAGGCTCACGAGAGGCCGGGTGGCGTGTATGGGGGCGAGGGGCTCTACCGTGTGGTGGAGGTTGCGGAGGAGAGCCCGCTGAACAAGGAGCGAGAGCTGGAGGAGGCCCGTCGGCGGCTCGTCACCTGGGTCATGGAGGCCGCGTGGGCGGAGACTGTGGAGCCCTCGGGGGTTCCGCACTCGGAGATGTACGGGATCCTGTGCGACTTCTTCACCCGGGCGGTCGTCTTCCCCGGCTTCGGGTTCCCGTTCGGCACCGAGAAGGGCGACACCTCCCTGCACACCAGCGACCCTTCCCGGGCCCTGTCCCGCCTGCTCCTGGAGCACCTCACCCATCATGGTCTGGACCTCCGAGAGAAGGAGTACGGCCGATGACCGGGCATGAGACCACTCCGCTGCTCAGGGAACTCAGCAACGACCCGCTGCGCCGGACGACGCAGTACCACGCGGCCGGCGTCAACGCGCGGCTGAAGCTCTTCGCGCTTCTGGAGGCACAGGGCGTGACGGCCGTGAGCAAGGCCCTGGTGGGCATCGCGGACCGGGAGTGGTCCCGGCGCCGCGGCCGGTCGGCCGGGGCCGCTGAACTGGCCGTGCAGATCGCGGACGTGAGGCAGCGTGAGCGGGCGGACTTGGCGCGGCTCGAGAGGTTCGTCCGGCAGGACGTGCTGCCGGGCACCCACCCGCACACCACGGCGCGGCGCCGGGTGCTGGAGGCCCTGGGCGAGGCCGGCGGTCTGTGCACCGCCCGGACGCGGAACGCGGACGGGGACGTGATCGTGTGCACCCTCGAGGCCGGTCACTACGACCCGGACAACGAGCCGCCCTTCAAGGACGGAAAGCCGGGCGGCTGGCACAAGGCCGGTGCGTCGATCTGGAACGACTCGGGCGCGGCCTGTATTCCGCACGCGACCCTCTGAAAGACCACGGGGATTCAGCGCTCGGGGAGGCACAGAAATGTCAGTGATTCAGCTCAGAGAACATCAGGTAGATCAGCGTGCGGCGTTTCGTAGGTGGGTGGGATTCCCTGCAAGATCGTCCGTGCCCCCGCAGGGTGCCCGGGGAACGATCGTGTCCGCGACCGGCTCAGGTAAAACGATCACGGCTGCCGCGTGCGCGCTGGACTGCTTCCCGGACGGACGGATCCTCGACACCGTCCCGACCCTGGACCTGCTCGCGCAGACCGCTCAGGCGTGGCGGGCGGTGGGCCACCGCTCCCCGATGGTCGCGGTGTGCTCGCTGGAGAACGACCCCGTGCTCAACTCGCTGGGCGTGCGCACCACCACGAACCCGATCCAGCTCGCCCTGTGGGCCGGATCCGGGCCCGTGGTCGTGTTCGCCACCTACGCCTCCCTGGTGGACCGCGAGGACATCGACGCGCCCGTGGACCAGCGGAAGGTTCGCGGGCCGCTGGAGGCCGCTCTGGCGGGCGGAGAGCGGCTGTACGGGCAGCAGATGGACGGCTTCAACCTCGCGGTCGTGGACGAGGCCCACGGCACCGCCGGTGATCTCGGACGGCCGTGGGCTGCGATCCACGACAACACCCGCATCCCGGCGGACTTCCGCCTGTACCTGACGGCCACACCACGCATCCTCGCCTCACCCCGCCCTCAGAAGGGCGCGGACGGCCAGGACGTGGAGCTCGCGTCGATGGGGCAGGACTCCGAGACCTATGGGCCGTGGCTGGCCGAGCTGGGACTCTCGGAAGCGATCGAGCGGGGCATCCTCGCCGGGTTCGAGATCGACGTCCTCGAGATCCGCGACCCCTCCCCGCCTCTCGGGGAGTCACAGGAGGCCAAGCGCGGCCGGCGCCTGGCCCTCCTGCAGACCGCGCTCCTGGAACACGCCGCCGCGCACAACCTCCGCACCGTCATGACCTTCCACCAGAAAGTCGAGGAAGCCGCGGCGTTCGCGGAGAAACTGCCGGAGACCGCCGCGCAGCTGTACGCCAGCGACGCCACAGGCGACGACCTAGCCGCCGCGGACAAACTGCCGAAGTCCACGATCGGCGCGGAGTTCTACGACCTCGAGGCCGGCCGCCACGTGCCACCGGACCGGGTGTGGTCGGCGTGGCTGTGCGGCGACCACCTCGTGACCGAACGGCGCGAGGCGCTGCGGCAGTTCGCCAACGGCATCGACGCGGCCGGGCGCAGGGTCCACCGCGCCTTCCTCGCCTCCGTACGCGTCCTCGGGGAAGGCGTCGACATCACGGGCGAGCGAGGTGTGGAGGCGATCTGTTTCGCGGACACCCGCGGCTCCCAGGTGGAGATCGTGCAGAACATCGGCCGAGCGCTCCGGCTGAACCGCGACGGCAGCACGAAGACCGCGCGCATCATCGTGCCGGTCTTCCTGGAGGCCGGGGAGGACCCCACCGACATGGTCGCCTCCGCCAGCTTCAAGCCGCTCGTGGCCGTGCTCCAGGGCCTTCGCAGTCACGATGAGCGCCTGGTCGAGCAGCTCGCCTCCCGCGCCCTGTCCCGGGGACGGCACGAGCGCAAGATCCACGTCCAGCGCGACGAGGACGGGCGGATCATCGGATCCGGTGGCGAGGGCGACGGTGAGGACCAGGAGCAGGACGACACCGATGCCGCTGCCGAGTCGGCGCTGCTGCACTTCTCCAGCCCGCGTGACGCGGCGACCATCGCGGCGTTCCTGCGCACCCGGGTCTACCGGCCCGACAGCCTCGTGTGGCTGGAGGGCTATCAGGCCCTGCTGCGCTGGCGGAAGGAGAACAAGATCACCGGCGTCTACGCCGTCCCGTACGACACCGAGACCGCCGTCGGCGCCACCAAGGACTTCCCCCTCGGCCGGTGGGTACACCAGCAGCGCAAGGCCCTGCGCGCCGGAGAACTGGAGAAACAGCGCAAGGAACTGCTCGACCTGCCGGAGGCCGGGATGGTCTGGGAGCCAGGCGAGGAAGCCTGGGAGGCCAAACTCGCCGCACTCCGGACCTACCGGCGGGCCACCGGGCACCTCGCACCGCGTCAGGACGCAGTGTGGGGCGAGGACGAGGCGATGGTGCCCATCGGGCAGCACATGGCCAACCTCCGGCGCAAAGGCACGAAGAACGGCCTCGGCAAGGACCCCGAGCGAGCCGCCGTACGCGCGGCACAACTCACCGCGATCGACCCGGACTGGAACTGCCCCTGGCCGCTCGACTGGCAACGCCACTACCGCGTCCTCGCGGACCTGGTCGACGCCGACGGGCACCTGCCCGACATCGCACCCGGCGTGCTGATGGACGGCGACGACCTCGGCAAATGGCTCCAGCAGCAGAAGCAGCCGGGCACCTGGGCACGGCTCCTACCCGAGCAGCAGGAGCGACTGACGCTGTTGGGCATCAAGCCGCTTGAGGCGCCGTCTCCCGCCCCGGCGGCCGAGCGTTCGGTGAAGGGCCCGAGCAAGGCGCAACAGGCGTTCCAGCGCGGCCTGGCAGCCCTCACACAGTGGGTGGAACGGGAAGGCGCCCACCGGCCCGTTCCGCGCAGCCACAACGAACAGATCACGGTCGACGGCGAGACCGCGCCGGTGACCGTGAAGCTGGGCGTATGGGTCTCGAACACCAAGGCCCGGCGGGACAAGCTCAGCGCGGAGCAGCTGGGCGCGCTGCGGGAGCTGAGTGTCGACTGGGCATGACGGTCCGGCGCTGAGCCGGAGTGCGCGAGACCCCGGGGCCGTGAAGGTCCCAGGGTCTCGTGCGTGAGGCCGCTGCAACACGGTGGTGCAACAGCGGTCTCCGGGCGGGCATCTGGCCCGTCACCGCAGGTCAGGTGTGCAACGTGGTTCGGGCGCTGCGGTCAGATACTCGCTAACCCCGAGCGGTGTCACGGTCCTTCGCACTCGTCGATCCAGTGCGCGAGGAGGCTTAGGGCTGCGAGGCGTTCCAGTGCCTGCTGGGCGGTCATTTCGTCGGAGGCCACGTGGGTGGCGGTGTTGCGGACGGTCATGTTGAGCCCGGGCGCGTACTTGGACAGACCGTTTTGCATGGAGCTGACTGTGCGGTCACTCGGGTCCCCGGGCCATGTCAGCACCGGACTCTTGGTGTTGAAGACCTTCTCGTAGACGTTGGTCGCGTCCATGTTGGTCAGCCCGGTGCGGGTCTTTAGCTGGGAGGTGAGGGTTTCGGCGGCGCTTTGGACAGCGAGGCGGAAGTGGCCGTCGAGCCAGAGCTTTCGGGCAGCGCCCCAGATCGTTGGGTGCATCGCTTCCACTCCGGTGGTCGGAGGGAGTTCAGCCTCCGCCTTGTCCGTCATCGCCTCCAGACGGCCCAGGATCTGTTCTGCAGAGTCCAGCACGTCGCTCGGTTCGAGCAACGGCTTCGGGGTGATGACGCTCTTCCACGCGGCAATCGGGTCTACGGGCTTGGGGAAGCCGTTGACGCCTATGTACATCTGGGTCAGGCCGGGTGCCGCCGACGCACGGCCAGCTGCGCGTGCCACCCGGTCTGCGGCAGCCTGGAGCTTTTCGGGCGATACGCCGTCCCGGGCGACTGCGGCAGGCAGGATGCCTCGCCCAAAACCGGCGTCTTTCGTCTCCGTATGGAGCTCCATAAATGCCTTGAAGGCGTATTGGAACTCGGTCACGGCTTCGGCGGTCTTGCGGAGGTACTCGGGGTTCCGGGAGGCGTCCATGCCGCTGATCGTGTCACGGGCGGGGGTGGTTGTTGCCCCAGTACGCCGAGCCGCCGGTGCGGCACCACCATGACAAGTGCGACACGGTGCTGCACGAGGGTGGCGCCTGCGCCTGCGCCGGCGAGCGGGCCACCCGGGAATCGGAGGATCACAGCGGTACCTCCATCCGGCGGGGCTCTCCTGCCACGCCTCTTGGTAGGACTCGGCACCGCAAGGACAGCACCGGGACGCCGGCGACTTCCGTCCCAGGCGGCCGACGTCTGTCCGTCAGCGGCGGGTCGTGTACATGTGCAGGATGTCGCCCATGGGCTCTTCCGTGCCGTCCAGGTTCTTCCGGATGCCGGGGGCCGTGTTGAAGCGCAGCGTGGGCCCGCGCTTGGTGAGCTGAACCCTGTCGAGTGCTGTGGGCCGTTCCGGGTGGCCGACGACGACCTGTCCGCAGCTGTCCGCGAGGTCCTGGTTGCAGCTGATCACTCGGCTGAGCTTGACCTCTTCAGCGGATGTCCCCTGGCCGGGGATGAGTACGAGCTGGGCCGTGGGGCTGACCGGAAACCTGATCTCGTGGGCACCTTCCAGGCCGAACCCCCGGTAGGCGTCATCCGGAGTTTCCGGGCGCCAGAGTACGAGGGGCGCATCGGAGGTGAGGAAGTTCGGCTTGCGGCTGGTCTCGAGCCGCCAGTGCCGAGCACGGTACTGCGGGATACACGCCTGAACCGAGCTGAGCGTCATGGTGACCGCTTCGTCGTGGGTGGGGTCGCTGCCGCCGTTCATCGCTCGGGTGCCGTGGTAGTAGTCCCAGGCGCCCTGGGCTTCGGCTGCTTGTGGCGGGTGACCGAGATGCTTGCGGGTGAGGTACTCGGTCATCAGCGCCAGGTCGACCTCCCGGCCGTTCGCGTACGCGGTGACGTTGCGCCCGAAGAGCGGAATCGTGCGCCGCCGCGGGGTCCTGGCAAACTGCACAGCCAGGTAGAGACAGAGCAGTTCGCGGTCGTCGGTGCCGACGGCCGGCGGCATTCCCGTCTCGTCTATTCGGCGCAGGGCGGCAAGCCCCTGTCCTTCCAGGGCGCTGAGCTCATGCTCGATGGCCGTGGAGGGCATGCCGTTGTCGTCCGTGATCGTGTAGAAGCCAGTCTCGGCGGCGACGTTCTTGACGTTGGCGAGGTGCGTCTTCGACGGGCATCGACGCCTCACCCTGACCATGTCGCCTCGCCCGAATCGCGCCAGGTAGCTCTGAGGCACATAGTGATGGAGTTTCGGTGCAGACACATCACACAGCGTAAGCGGCCCGAGAGCAGACAACTACGGGATTTTCGAGGCGAGCAGCCTCGTCCACGTGCAGCGAAGCTGCTCGCCGCTGGCACTCACCGCCGGCGCCCAGGCCGTCGTGCTGCACTTCGCCCAGGCCGCCCCAAGTCAGGCACAGGGGCGGTAAGTAGTCCACTCCCCCGCGCGCCAGCAGCCGCAACGGGGATGTCGCGATCCGACTACGGCAAAACGGCGCGCGGTGACCTGCGCGGACACGGAGACGGTCCTGCGGGGCGCGCAACATCTAGCGCAACCCTTGGCGCAACTCCCAGCGCAACCTCGTGCTCCTGGTCGACCGGGGCGACCGGTCACACGGCCCGAACAACTCCGTGGGCGCGGGCGAGGTGGCGCAGTTCGGACCGGGCCGCCGGCACCGAGGGGACGGTCTCCCAGTAGGGGTGCCACCACAGCCGTACGGACAGGAGCAGCAGGCGGCGGCGCAGGGCGGTGGTGTCGCGGGGACGGGGCGCGGCGAGTGCTTGGTAGGTGGCGTTCCAGGCGGCTTGCGTCTGCACCAGGTCGTCGGGGAAGTCGGTCACGTCCATACCGGCATTAGATCGCTTGTTCGAATTTCCTGTCACTTCGGACACGCCCTGTCCGGTGCCGCGGTCGGGTCCACGCCGGGCGTGGTCGGCCTCATGGTCGAGCCTGCGGTCGGCCCCCATCACGGTGGTCCGGCCCGGTCTGGAGCGGCACCCGGGCGGGTGATTTTCCCTTCGCGTACGCGGGCGCAGTCCTAGCGGCGCGTATCCAACTCGTCCGTTTCCAGGGAGTATTGAGTCCTCTACTGCGTTCTGTCATGTTCTGGCCCGCCGCTTCCGGCGAACGAGCGAGAGGTGATCTCATGCGACGAACCGAGTACGACGCGAGCCAGGCCGCCAAGTGACTGAAGGTGCCAGCAGCCGCCTTCCGGTGGGCCCGCCACACCGGCCTCATCCATGACCCGGACGCGTCGCCCTTCCAGTGGTCCCGGGCCGCTGTGGAGGCTCTGGACGCCGACGCAATCCGGGCCGCGATGTCGTCCTCACCGACAACTCTGGCGTCACCTTCAGCTCGTCGACGCTGGGCATGGAGCGGGCGGACGCAGTAAGGGCCGCATCTCGGTGCCTGCCCAGCAGCCCGCGTAGCCGCAGGGCCCCCGGTCAAGACGGGGCCCGGGCATCCTTCGCGCCCGGGACCCGTGTTGTCGCCAGGTTCAGGCCGTGAGCTTCTTGAAGACCGTCTCGAAGCGGTCGAGGGTGTCGTCGTCGACCTGCGCGAAGAAGGCGTCCTTGTCCCGGGTGAGCTGGTGTGCGGGGCCGACGTGGTCGAAGTCCCGGGGCTTATGCTGCTTCTCCCGGGCGATCCCGATGCGCTTAAGGATCGGGAGGGGCTTGTCGGGGGTGATCAGGTCTTCCTCGTTGACGGTGACCTCGGTGGCCTTGTTGTAGAGCCAAAGGTAGTCCTTGGTGGAGAACAGATCCTCGATGTCGGCCGTCTCCGGGAGGCCGTCGAGCTGGCCGATGACGGTGATGTGGGACGTGTCGACTTCGGCGGCCTCGGCGGCGCTGAGGACCTTGGCGGTCACCTTGGTGGTCTCGGCCCCGTCGATGAGCGCGCGGACGGACAGCCGGCGTCCCATGACGGCGATGAAGGCCGGCATGTTGCCGATGCCTCCGACCGGGATGATGGCCAGCCGGGGATCCAGGCCGGTGCGGCCCTGGCTGACCAAGTGGTCGGACATGCGCATGAGGAAGACGAAGTCGCTGCTGCCTTCCACGGCCAGGAGCGGGCCGGCGCCCAGGAACAGGTGCTGCGCCACGGAGTATCCGAGCGCCGCTTCCACCGGCAGGATCGTCTTGGGGTCCGTGGACAGGCTGACCGAGGTGATGACCACGCCCAGGTTCGGGTCGGTACGGGTCGCCTGGTCGTGGATGGCGCGCATGGTCTCGTACCGCGTGGGGTCGATCATGTGCTGGGAGTGGGTGGTGTAGAGGACCTGCTGCTTGGGCCCGAGCTCGCTGTAGACGTAGCGGAGGAAGTCGCCTTGGGCCTCGCCGTGCAGGCTGGTGCCCGGCTCGTCGAGCAGGACGACGACGCGTTCGTCGGTGTCGCGGTAGGCGCTGAATGCGGCGAGGAAGGAGAAGAACCACTGGAAGCCGGTGGAGCGGGTGGAGAAGTTGGTCTCCACGCCGCCGTGCCGGTCGTCGCGCAGCTCGATCTTGAGCAGCCGGTGGTGGGGCTGCGGCTGACCGTTGGGGTCCGGGGGCATGGCGATCAGGTCGGTGTCGAAGGAGACGCTGAGGTCTTCGTTCTGCTTCCAGTACTCGAAGACTTGAGCGCTCAGGCCCAGGCTGGCGGCCTGGAGCTCGGCCTTGCGGCTGGCGTAGTCCTCGTCCAGGAAGTCGTCCGGGCCCTCGCCAGCGAGGCGGAGCAGGGACATCATGGTCTCGTCGCCGCGCTCCCACTGCTTGGCCCTCGCGCGTTCGGCGAGCGCGTGGAGGTCGCAGTCGCCCGGGAGCATCTCGTAGGTGGAGAAGTAGAAGAACTTCGGGAGCAGCTCGATCAGCTGCTCGTGCTCCTCGTCATCGAGGCCCTCTTCGACGTACTTCTTGTAGCGGTCCAGCTCGGCCGGGACCTTCTCGATCGCCTTGACCCGGGCCGTCTTCTTGCCGCTGCCGACTTCCTTGGCTCGGGCCTTCGCCGCGGCGCTCACGGCCTCGATGGTCGTGTGGTCCCCGGTGATGGCCTTCTGGTCCTCCTCGTCGTCGACGCCGACCTCTTCAAAGACGTCCGCCAGGACGTCCTCGAGGGCGCAGTGCACATCGGCTTGGAGGCTGCCGTCGTAGAGGCGGGACGCCGTGGCGTACGCCTGGGCCGGCGGCCGTACGCCGACCAGTTCCTCGATCGCGTCGAAGTCGGCGTCTTCCAGTTTGAAGAAGGCCGTCACGGGGGCGACCGTGTCGAGGTTCTTCTTGCGCCGGTCCGTGGCCAGGTGCCGCCGCGGGTAGTCGGTGGTGACGTGGAAGTCGTCGGCGTTGTTGGCGGGGTTCAGCCGGTGCAGGGCCTTCAGGACTGTCGTCTTGCCCGACTCGTTCTTGCCGATCAGGCACGTGACCTCGGGGTCGACCACCATGGTCTGCTTGTTCGTGATGTTGCGGAACGTCTCGATCTCCACGGACGTCACCAGCATGGCACTCCCCTCCAAGGGCCACGTTGCCCTTGTGTGATCCGCGCAGCGTGGGGGCCTGTGCCAGACGGGACAGGTGCGACCGCGCGATGTGGCTAATCAGCCAGTATGAGTCCCACCTCCGACAGTCACGGCCGGTTTCTGCCCGCCGGGCCTGTGCTGCCCACGAAGCCGCCCCGCTCGTGCGGGAGCACGTGCGGGGCGGCTCGGGAGGGAGTCGTTGCAGGCGGCGAGGCCCCGTGTCCTGTTGCTGGTGTCCGAGGTCTCGCCAGGCTCGATGTCGCTGAGCGGGTGGGCGGTCGTGCTACGCGACCGCTGCGGCGAGCTTCACCGACGGGATGCCAGAGCCCTCGGGGAGCTCAGCGAGGGGACGACGGGGGAGGCCGGAGACGATCCACAGGCGCATGATGTCGTGGGTGACCAGCTGACCGGAGCCCGTTCCGTCCTCGTTGAGGATGTCGACCTTCAGCAGCACCCGTTCCCCGGTTTCTCCCAGCGTCCAGAGATCCAGGAAGTACGGGCGCCGGCACGTGCGGAGGTTGCGGCGCTGGTTCTTCCAGCGGAAGCTCACGATGCCGTCGGCGAAGGCGGTCAGCAGGAGGGCGCCGGATGCGTAGGCGGAGCGGCCGTCCCAGATCCACACCATGTGGCCGTGGTCCAGTTCGCGTCCCATGATCTTCGTCGGGGACATGCTCGCGTGCTGGATCTCCACCACGCATCCGTCGGCCGCGATCAGGTCGGCGATGTGGCTTCCGCGCCGCTGTTCGCGTTGGGAGGCCGGCACCATGAGCTTCCAGTAGTCGTGCCACTGGGTCGAGGAGTAGATGAGGGGGAGGTTCATACCGCTCCCGCCAGGGTCTCGAGGTCGGCCTCGCTCATGCCCAGTTCCGCGGCGCCGATACCCATCGCGGCCAGTGCGTCCAGCCCGATCTTGGGGTTCTCCTTGATGCGCTCGTGAGCGCGCTGGAGAGCGTGGAGCTGGTTCTCCAGTTCCTTGTACTGGCCCGCGAGGATCTTGCGGAACTCCCGGCTGTCCTTCTCCTGCTGGCGCAGGTGCTTCTGGTTGGCCTTGATGGCGAGGAGCTGTTTGGTCACCTCCACGATGCGGGCGTGTACCAGGTCGGCGGGCAGGAACGAGCGCTGCCCGGGGATGCTGGCCTCCCCGTCGGTCCCGGTGCCGCAGCCGCCGGCGGCGAGGCCGGGCGCCGTGCCGCCGCCGCAGAGTCCCGGAATCGGCGGCGTCGCCCCGCCGGGTTCCTTCGTGCCGCCGGCCGTGCCGGCTCCCCCGGCAGGGGGTGTATCGGGGCCGCTGTGCGCGAAGCGGACCATCAGGTCATGGTCCAGCGCTCCAAGGACGGGGCCGAAGACGACTTTGAAGTACTCGATCGCGGGCAGCTCGCCCGCCTGGACCGCGTCGAGCATGAGGTCCATGAACTCGCCGGTCCGCCGGTTCTTGTCACTGTGCTGCGCGAACAGCGAGCCGTAGTTGTCCGTGATCCACTGACGGGTCACAACCGACAGTGAGTTGAGGCGCGAGGCGGTCACCGCACGACCGCCTGTCCGGACGTCCGGGCCGAGTGCAGCCGCTGCGCCCAGTGCACAACGCCCTCACACGCCTTCTCCAGGTCGTTGAGCATGTCCTCGTCGGCGATGTTGATGATCTGCTCGGGGTGCATCTCGACCAGGCCATACAGCAGGTTGACCCGGCGCCGGAACTGCAGGACCAGCCGTTCGTCAGTCTCCTCGGGGGCAGAAACGCTCTCCCTGTTGCCGGCCACCTGGGCCACCTGGGCCACCTGGGCCACCTGGGCCACCTGGGCGAGACTGTCGCGGATCTTCAGCTCCACCATCGGATCGGCCGCGAACGCCTCTACGAGGAACGCCGGCTCCATCACGCTCGCCATCACCGCCGACCTGACGTCGGGGCGGTCGAGCTGTTCCACGATCTTCTCGGCGGTCATCGCGGAGGCGGAGTTCGGAATCGGCCGCGCGCCGATCGCTGCGCGGAACTCCTGCGCCGTCACACGACGGCGGCCGGGCTCCTGGAGCATCCCCAGCAGGATCTCCCAGCGGTCCTGGCGCCGTCGCGCGCTCCTCCCTCCCAAGCGCGTTCTCGGCCTCCCGGGTCTCCTTCGGCAGGGAGAACCCCAGAGCTGCCTCGCGGACGACTGAGTAGGAGACTGTGACATCGGACTCGGCCAGCACCTGCCTGAGCGCGCTGTCACATCCTGCGGCCACGCCCCGGTACTCACGGGCCATCTCGGCGGTCATGCCGATGTCCGCGGCGAACGCCCTGATCAGCTCGCGGGAGCCGTTGGAGCGCTCCTCGTTGCCCATCGGCGCGACGTCAAGCAGGAGATCTCCGATCTCCAGACGCGTCCGCTGCTTCTCGCTCGTCAGGAGATCATCACGCGCTACGAGCTTCCGGCCGAGTTCCACCTGCTCAGAGGAGTACGCCGGTCCTGTTTCACGAGCACAGGGCTCGATCCAATCCGTCATGGCCCGGAACGTAGAGCGCGCCTCCGACAATTCCGGGGGCTGCGCAACACGAATGGCCTACCCGCTCCCCCGTGGGAATGAAGAAGTTGGACCGGACGGGTTGCCGGGCCGGTGTCGAGTGGACACTGCTACGGATCGAGAACACCGCCGCCCATCCGACCGAGCACCGTGGTGCCGACGGTCACGGTGTGTCGCCGGAGTAGTGGAGGCGGCACACCACACCCGGGCCTCCGGACGGCCGCGGGTCGTCAGGGCGCGGGTCGTACAAGGCGCGGCCGCCGGGCCACCGCCCCAGCTCGGTCATCAGGGCTGCGCCGTCGTCTATCTCTTCCGGCCGCCAGCCCGTGATGTCGAGCAGCAGTCCGTCCAGCGGCCCGCCGACCAGCGCGGCGTACGTCTGGTGCGGCAGCGCCCGGGGTTGGGGTCGTCGTGGTCGCGGCCGTACACCCGGCCGCGCAGCAGCTGCTCGTCATCGGCGTTCATCCGGCCAGCCTCCCAGCCGCCACTGACGGCGGAAGGCCGGCGGCGCCCGACAGCGCACCCCGCGACGGATCAGCACGACGGCCCGCGCCCGGTCAGCGCCGCGGGCCGGCGGGCCGTCGCCGTGCCAGCCGGGCGGGTGATTTCCCTTCGCGTACGCGGGCGCAGCCCTCGCAGCATGCGCCCAACTTGCCTGTTTTCAGGGGGTATTGACAAGTTTTCTGGTGTTCCGTCATGTTCTGTGCGCCGCTTTCGGCGAACGAGCGAGAGGTGATCTCATGCGACGAACCGAGTACGACGAGGCCCAGGCCGCCAGGCGCCTGAAGGTGCCCGTAGCCGCCTTCCGGTGGGTCCGCCACACCGGGCTGATCCCGGCCCCTGACGCGTCGGCCTGCCAGTGGTCCCGGGCCGCCGTGGAGGCGCTGAACGCCGATGCCATCCGGGCCGCGATGCCCTCCCCGCCGATCTCCGGCGGCGCGGCGGCCGACCGGATCGCCGACGCGCTCGGCACCCCGAACCGGACCATTCACGGCGAGCCGGCGAACGTGACAGCGTTCGTGGTCCGCCGGTTCGTCGACCGGGGCCTCCTGTTCGACTTGAGCGCGAACCCGGACGGCACGCTGCACCACTCCGGCCAGGTCGCGGAGGTCTGCTGCCGCGAGGACCTGGCGGACCTGGTAGCCGCCGACACCCCGCTCGGACCCGAGCAGGCCGCCGCCCGCCTCCGGGTCCGCCGCGCCGACTTCGACCACATGGTCCGGCTCGGCTGGGTCCGCTCACCGCAGTCGATCGAGGTCCGCTTCGGCACCAGCCGGGCCGGGGCCGTCGACGTCGCGCTCTACACCACGGCGTCCGTCGACGCGGTCGTCACCGCCCACCCCGAGGTCGACTGGGAGCAGCTGCGCGCGGTGGAGAAAGGCCGGCGCTCCCCGCTCGCCTCCCTGCGCCCGGCACCGGCGCCCGCCTGAGCCTGCGGGCGCCCGCACGGCGCTACGACGGTGCTCCCCCACCCGCCGCGTCCCAGCCGTCCAGAAAGGCGGCCAGGGCGCGGCGTTGCTCTTCCTCGCGGGCGATCTGCCGGGCGAGGACGTCGCGGTCGATGTACGGGTCGACGGCGGCGAGGACCAGGCGCTGGAGTTCGGCCGGCTCCAGCGCCTCCACCTCCCACTGCACCGGGCGGGCCGGGTCGAAGCCGTAGCGGCAGGCGAAAGCCGGCCAGCGCGGGTCGCCGCTCTTGCCCTCGGTCACGGGCAGCTCGTAGGCGCGCACCTGCTCGTAGGTCAGCAGTACTGGTGAAGAGGCAGTGTTCCGACCCTGCGCTATTCCTCTCGGTGATCTCCTGCCGTCTGGAAGCAAAGACCACCGCGACGCGACAAGCGCCGCCCACAGACGTTCCGAGCCGTCGCACGGTCGCACGGCTTTGTTGGCTGCTTGGAGAGCTCGGGCGCCGTTGGCGCTTCGTCAGGCTGGGTATGGATGGGGCGCGTAGTCATCGCGAGCAGGGGGAGGGGCGATGCTGACCATTTTGATCGCGGTCCTTGCGGTCCTCGTGTCGCTGGGATCGTTGGTCGTCGCGTATGCATCCAGCCGCCGCTCTCACATGCCTGTATTGCAGTTCATGTGGGAGAGCGGGCAGGGCGGTTCCAGTGAGCCCAAATGGTGGCTCGTCAACGTGGGAACTGGACCTGCGACCAACATCGTTGTTGCACAGACAGTGAGGACCGGACTCACACGGGGCCTCAACGGCGAGGAGTGGTTTAACCCTGTGCTGGTGCCGTCAATCCCAGCCGGCGGGAAGCTGGCGCTCTCATGGCTAGGCGGAACCATGGGGTTGGAGTGCGGACTGGGGGCTAGTTACACGGACGTTGAACGGTACTTCTACACCACCAAGTGCGGGGATGACGTCTCGATGTTCTTCATCGGCCTGCACCTGCCGCGATGGCCGCTGCTGAAACTGGACGGCAACAAGGCCGTGAAGACCTGGTGGGGTGTGGAAGATCTCTCCGGGCCCCAGTGGTCTTCGGTCACTGAAGCTCACTTCCGGCGGCGCCGGTGGCTGCCCTCCCGATTTGGCCTCTGCCGTCGCCTTGGCGGGTGGGCTGACCCAGTGCTCTCGTACCGGCCACAGTGAGTGCCCAAGCCATGGCCTGACGTCATTCCTCGTCCTGGCAGACGGCGAGGTAGTCGGCCCAGCTGTCCTGCGCGAACTGGGCCCACTTGTGGGCGGTGCTGGAGCTGACGCCGAACAGGTCGCTGATGACGATGGGTGGCATGTCCGCCACGACTTCGATCATGGCGGTGTTGCGGGCGGCAAGGGTGGGCAAACCGTGCTGTTTCAAGAGGGCCGTGAGGCCGGTCGTGCCGCGTGGGCGGCTGGGCGGCCGGCCGGGCAGCAGGAAGCGCGGTCCGCTTTCTGGCTGCGGAAACATCGAGATGTGCTGTGACCTGTCGATCTGCGCCTCGATGAGCCGGGCCAGCTTCGGAGGGAGAAGGACTGGGTTCTGGTCGAACGTGAAGAAGGCACCGTCCCCGTTCCGTTGGAACCGGTCGGTGGTGAGTTCGACTATGCGGGTGACCGGCAGGGCATAGAGCCTGACCAGGGCTCCGACGATGCGGACTTCCATCTGATCGTGCCCGAGACGCCGCAGAAAGGACCTCGGCGCGTTCGTCGCTGGTGAGTTCATCCCTCAATCTCCCGGTGTTCCAGGACATGGTGCGCCCAGCCGATATGACACCGATGTAAGCATCTCGGCGCGCTTCACGCCGCCACTGCTTATGAGTGGCGCTTGCATGGAAACGGGTCTGCCATCGCACGGCCCACGCGGTCGCCAGGGCCGTGAGGGCGGCGCCTCCCACACCGATTCCAGCTCCAAGGACTGCCGCTACTCCTGGGTCCACATAGAGAGTATGTCGACACAGAGGCGCAGAGGGGCCCACTGCACCGGGTGGAAAAACACCTACTCAGGCGGTTGTCGAGCAGGTGCTCGGCCGTGCCCGCCAGGACGACGTGCAGCCGTGGGAAGGTCGTTGAGCGGGTGTAGCGGTGGCGCTGCCAGAACGGGAACGTGCAGCCGATCGTGCCGCGGGCACCTTCCCAGACGCGGTGCCCGGCGTACCGCTCGTAGTCCCACACCTCACGTGCGAGGCGGGCCTGGGACATGGTGCCGTTGTCGAGCTCGAAGAGGCGCACCTCGCTGGTCTTGGTCGGCCAGGCGAGGACGGCGTCGGTGTTGAAGCTGAGGCCGGTCTCCTTGATGGCGTGGTTGACCTCCACCTGCCAGTCGGTCAGATGGTCCCGGCCGCCGAAGGCCAGGATCGTGTCCGTCACCGCGACGCCGTGCGGACCGAACCCGGCTCGGACGGCCTTCGCTCCGGTGCCGGCCTTCGGGCGGGGAGGTAGCTCGTTGCCGTCGGCCAGAGCCTTCTGCCCCGCCACGGTAAGGTTCCAGATCGGGTGCCTGCCCGCCTTGCCGTTCGGCTCCGCCAGTCCCAGCTCCGCCAGTTCCTTCATCGCCCTGCGCACGTAGGACCGGCCATCGGCATCCTCCGCCGTGATCACCTGAGCCATCTGCCGCACCGAGGCTATCCGCACGCACCCCAGCATCCGCAGCGCATCGCCCCGCACCCTCCCGGCCGTGGGAGTGGACCTCTTCCCCATTGGATCCTCTGCCACCGAAGTTGGACCGGCTGTTCGTCAGCCGACTGACGCAAGAGGTGGTCAGGGGCCGGTTCGGTGCCAGGGGGCCTCGGGCCGGGTGGTACCGCGTCCTGGGTGAGCCGCAGCGCGGGCGCAGCCGGATCGGTTGCGAGGACGTGGACGACCGTGCCGGGCCTGGCGGTGGCGATGCGGGCACGGAGGCGGAGCAGCAAGGTCACGCAGAGCAGACCGGTGCCGTCGATGGTGATGTCCGTGGCCGGGATCGGCTCCGGGGTCACTGGGGCAGGGTCTGGGCGACGCGCCACAGGCGGCGGGGCAGGTTGCCTTCCTCGAAGGCGTGGACCTCATCGAGGGTCCAGCCGTCGGCGAGGGCGTCGACCAGGTCGCGGTCAAAGAAGTGGACGGCGAAGCCGCCGTGCTCGTAAATGTCGTCACCGTGCGCGATACCCGTGCCGTAGTGGGCGTCACCGGTGTGCCGAACGGTGTAGACGAGTACGCCGCCGGGCCGCAGGACACGGCGGATCTCACCGACCACCGCGTGGATTTCCTCAGTGGACAGGGCCATGCACAGCAGCATGTGCGCGAACACGGCGTCCGCGGAGTCGTCCGGCAGCGGCAGCGACTCGCGGACATCATGGACGGCAGTGGTGACCCGCTCCATGATGTCCTGGGCGCGGGCGGCCTCTTGCAGCTGCCCCAGGCCGACGGGGCTGAAGTCGGTTGCCTGCACGATGAAGCCCTCGCGCGCGAAGTACAGGGCGTCCCGGCCATGGCCGGCACCAAGCTCCAGCACCTCACGCGCGCCAGCGGCCGTGAACACCTCAGCGGCGTGGACCGCCGGCGCGGAGGGCTGCTCGCCGTACATGCCCGGGTGGGCGGCGTAGGTGCCCTGCCAATGCTCGCGCTGCGCGCCCGCCAGGTCGTTCTCAGTGTTCGCCACGCCGCAGCGCCTTCCTGCTTCCATCCCACGACCAATGCCGTGACCAGCCTAGAACCCCAGTCTCTGCGGGCCTGATGCGGAGGTGGCCGTGGTCCAACTTCGATGGCAAACGGTCCAGGTTCTCTGTCAGAGGACAGCCGCGCAGAGGTCGAAGACGATCGCGAACGACGTCGTCACCATCGGCACCGCCATGGCCGACGGCATCACCGCGTGCGTGCTCTGGCCGTGC